>JAGVLZ010000392.1 GCA_020054055.1 Phycisphaerales bacterium | reverse complement strand
CGCCACGGCGGCCGCGGCCGCCCCGAACTTGACCACGGTCTGAATCTTCATGACGACTCGTTCTCCTTCTGCTTCTTTTTCAACGATTTCTGGTGGCACGGGCGTCCCGCCCGTGTCTCTTTGCTCTTTGCCATTTGACTCTAATGCGCCGCCCCCGCCGCCTCCCCCTCGTGCTCATCGTGGTGAGCGTGGCTCAGCATCCCGATGAACACCGCCGACAGGAACATGAAGATAAACGCCTGAAGGAACGCGACGAACAACTCCAGGAACATGATCGGGATCGACACGATCATCGCCACCACCGTGATCCCGCCCCCGAAGATCACCCCAAGTTTGCTCAGCCCAAGCGTGATGAACATCAGCATCGTCGCCAGGAGCACATGCCCCGCCGTCATGTTCGCAAAGAGTCGCACCGCCAGCGCGAACGGCTTGATGATCGTCCCCATGATCTCCACCGGGACCATGATCGGCGCCAACGCGACGGGCGCGCCCCCGAGGTAATGCTTGAGGTAATCCCGCACCCCGAGCGTGCGTACGCCGTTCACCTGGATCACGACGAAGGTGACCACCGCGAGCGCCGCCGTGACCGCGATGTTGCCCGTAGCCGTGCCCCCGATCACCGGGTGCTCCAGCCCCAGCAGGCTCTGAACGTCCTGCAACGGCAGCAGCCCCAGCAGATTGTTGTACAGAATGAAAAAGAACGTGGTCAGCAGGAACGGCGCGAACTTGTTCGCCTTCTCCCCCAGTTGCGGCCGGATCACGCTGTCCATCAAATACCCGACGAACACCTCGATCAACTGGCTGAATCGGCCCTTGGTCACATACCGCTCGTTGCCGAGCGACGCGGGCCCGGTTGCGATCGCCTTCGCCGCCGCCGAGAGCGTCAGCACCAGCAGCACCGCCACCACGACCATGTTCACCACATGCATCGAAATCGGCCCGACGGGGCGGTCGATCACATGCTCCACAGGGTTGTCCGAGGCCAGGATCAGCACGCTCATCATCGGACCACTCAACCTCCACTTTCGGACGACGACACCCCAAGCGACACGTCGCCGCCGGTCGATTCCTTGACCTGCAACGAGTAGGCCCATACCTCGGCCAGCAGTGAAACAAAGTACGCGCCAGCCGTCACCAGACCAAAAACCAACGGGTCAGGCCGGGTCGTCGAGTATAGCAAAGCCCCCGCCGCAAACACCCCAAGAAACGACACCCCACGCCCGATCAGCCACGCCATCGGCCAACGGCCCAGATGACGCTTTTTCCAGGGACGCGCCGCCAGCATCCCAGCCCCCTGCGCCATCACCACAGTTGCCCCGGCGGGGACCACCGACCACGCCCGATCGGCCGCGCAGAACCACACAATCGCCGCGGCAAACACGCACACCGCCGCCACCGCACCCACGATCCAACCGAAAAATACCCAGAAAGAAAGCGAGATCACCGGCCCGACATCAAGCGTCAGCACTTTATTCCTCTGAAGACTCCCCGAGTCCTCTTTCGGACGGGTCGGTTCGCCTGGGATGTTCTCGTTTGTAGGCCTCATTCGTTCGTCGAGTCTCCCTCGCGGCCGTTCGGATGAAGTTATACATCCCGACCACCGCACCCAAGCACACTCCCACGATCGCAAGCCAAGGCCCACTCCCCAACAACCAATCCAAACCAAATCCTAACAAAAACAGCCCCACAATCGCCGCCACTAACTCCAGCCCCATCGACGCGAACTGCATCGCTGGGTTCTTGCCGGCGTGCGCGCTGACCTTGGAAAGTGCCACTGGCAAATCCTACCCGCTGGACCCACGAAACCCAGCGAGGCCGCCTCCTTTCCACCCGATCATTCGTATGGAACTGTGGCACGGGCTTTCCAGCCCCGTGGACTTTGCCTCCCAAGGGTCCGCATGATCGCTCGCATCGAACAAGACCACCAGCGCTTCCGCCAGATCGTCAAAGGCAAGATCCGTGGCGACCTGCGCAAGTTCCTTTCGCGCAAGGAACTCATCGGACGCGAGGGGAAGGGCCTCGTCTCGATCCCCATCCACGACATCGACACCCCGACCTTCCGCTACGGCGACAACTCCCAAGGCGTCGGCATGGGCGAAGGCCCCGCCGAGGGAGGCGGCGACACCGGCGGCGATGAGCCGGGCCAGCACCTGCTCGAAGTGGATGTCTCGCTCGAAGAACTCGCGGACATCCTCGCGGAGGAACTCAAACTCCCGCGCATCAAGCCCAAAGGGGCCAGCCGACTCACCTCGGTGCGCGACAAGTACACCAACATCCGCTCCGTCGGCCCCGCGGCCTTGCGATCCTTCAAGCGCACCTACAAAGAAGCCCTCAAGCGCCAGGTGATGCTCGGCCAGTTCGACCCCGACAACCCCATCGTCATCCCGACGAAGCCCGACCTGCGCTTCCGCTCGTGGAACGAGGTCAAAAAGCCGCAGAACAACGCCGTGATCGTCTACATGATGGATGTCAGCGGCTCGATGGGCGACCAGCAGAAGGAACTCGTGCGCCTCGAAGCCTTCTGGATCGACACATGGCTGCGCCGGAACTACGAGGGGATCGACTCGCGCTACATCGTGCACGACGTGGCCGCCCGCGAGGTGGACAAGTCCACCTTCTTCTCCATCCGCGAGGACGGCGGAACACGCATCTCCTCCGCCTATCACGCCTGCAAGGACCTCATCGCCCAGCGCTACAACCCGATGGAGTGGAACATCTACCTCTTCCACTTCTCCGACGGCGACAACTCGAGCGAGGCCGACAATCGCGCCAGCGTCAAACTCCTCAGCGACGACCTCCTCCCCATCGCCAACCTCTTCGGCTACTGCCAGGTCACGAGCGCCTACGGCAGCGGGAACTTCATCAACGTCCTCCACGAGTCCATCACCGGCAGCCAAACCAGCCGAGGCGGCCGCGAGGCCGACTCGAACCTGGTGACGAGCCGGGTGAACTCGCGCGACGACATCTATGATTCGCTGCGGACGTTCTTCGCCGCGGGGAAATGACCAGTTGTGGAGTGCCACGGCTTGTCCCGAAGGGCAAGCCGTGCCGCGGGCCATCGGCGCGCGGGATGCTTGTGGCCCTGCACACGCACGCCCGGGGTGCGAGGCACCAATGCCCATGCTTGCTCAATGCGGCAAGCATGCCACCCGGTTCGGACGTGATTGATCGGTCGAATCAGGCAGGCCGCGCCGCCGCGGCGGCCGCCCCGACCATCAGGATGAGCGCGATCGGCAGGCGTTTGCGTGTGAGAATCCGTCCACCGGTGGCTCGCATCCGAACGACACAGCCCCTCTCAACGTCCCGCGACCGACACATCCTGCGCCACGATGCGGGCGATCTCGGTTCGAGCGAGATCGACGTTGTTCCACGGATGGCTGTGGAAGTAGCATGGCCGCGTGGCGCGACGCAAACAGGTCAGGGCTGGCGGCGGGTTCGGCGCGATCCTGTACACCCTCAGGCAGGCCCGCATGGCGGGCGGGTTCCTGCGGATGTGGCGGGCCCTCCGCACCCGCAACGCGTGCAAGACATGCGCGCTGGGGATGGGCGGGCAGGCGGGCGGGATGGTGAATGAGGCCGGGCGCTTCCCCGAGGTATGCAAGAAGTCTGTGCAGGCGATGGCCGCGGACATGCGGGGCGCGATCCGCCCGGGATTCTTTGAAGAGTTCGGCTTCGATCAGTTGTCGCGGCTTTCCTCGCGTCAGTTGGAGGCCGCCGGGCGTCTGACGCAACCCCTCTATGCCGGCCCCGGCGACCGCTCGTTCCGCGCGATCCCATGGGACGAGGCGATCGCGCGGATCAGCGCGCGTCTCGGAGAAACACCGCCCAACCGGACCTTCTTCTATTTCAGCGGCCGCTCGTCGAACGAGGCGGGATTCCTCCTGCAACTCTTCGCGCGGATGTACGGCACCAACAACGTCAACAACTGCTCATACTTCTGCCACCAGGCATCGGGCGTCGGATTGACGAGCGCCATCGGCTCGGGCACCGCGACCGTCGCCCTCGAGGATGTCGCGGGCTGCGACCTGATCTTCGTGATCGGCGGCAATCCCGCATCGAACCACCCCCGCTTCATGCGGACGCTGATCGACCTCCGACGCGCGGGCGGCTCCGTGGTGGTCGTGAACCCGATGCGAGAGGTGGGGCTCGTGAACTTCCGCGTTCCATCGGATGTGCGGAGCCTGCTCTTCGGGTCGAAGATCGCCGACGAGTACGTCATGCCGCACATCGGGGGCGATATCGCTTTCCTCAGCGGCGTTGCGAAGGTGGTGCTGGAAGCCGATGCGGCCGACGAACGCTTCGTGACAGAGCACGGCGAGAACTGGGGAGAGTTTCGCGCGGGGCTGGAGCGCCTGACGTGGGACGAGATAGAAACAGGCTCCGGTGTGAGGAGGGACGTGATCGAGCGCGTCGGCAAGCGTTACGCCGCGGCGCGCCGTGTGATCTTTGCGTGGACGATGGGGATCACCCATCACGAGCATGGGGTGCAAAATGTCCAGATGATCGCGAACCTGGCGCTGATGCGTGGCATGATCGGGAGGTCGGGCGCGGGGCTCCTTCCGTTGCGGGGCCACTCGAATGTGCAGGGCATCGGCTCGATGGGGGTCACGCCGGCGCTCGCGGAGGATGTGTCG
>JAGVLZ010000073.1 GCA_020054055.1 Phycisphaerales bacterium | reverse complement strand
ATCCCCACCGGCCCCCACGTCAGCGTCGCGGGGCTGAATCTCGCGATGTTGGTGATGACGGCGCCCCCCGCGGTCATAAAGGCGAAGTTGCCCGCCGCGTAGAGGCGCTCGGGCTGCGTCCGCCGCCTGAGCGTCGTGCCGGCCGGATTCGAGTCGGTCACGCCGTCGTTGTCGTCGGGGTGGAAGGCGTCCTCGTCGTAGACGGCGAGGGCGAAGACCTCGCCCCCTGGGCCGGTGAAATCGCCGATGCCGTTGCCCCCGAGGCGCGCCCACGCCAAGCCGTTCCACGTTGCGACGCCGTTCGCGCTGGCGACGTTCGGCGCGTCGAGGAACGAGCCGCCCACGACGAGCACCGGAAGTCCAGCCTCTTCAGGCCCGTCGGCGTCGTACACCACGAGCGCGTTCACGCGGGCGCCACCGCCGGAGACCCCCGAGTTCAGCCCGGTGGTGAGCCGGCTCCAGAGGCTCCCGTTGAACCTGGCGATCCCGTTCGCGGGCAGCGCGGGCAGCGATGTGAGGTTGACGAACGATCCGCCCGCGTACAACTCCGCGGGAGTCGCGCCCGCGCCGTCGGAGTCGTACACCGCAAGCGCGTTGATCGCCCCGCCGCTGATGCCGTCGTCCATCGTGCGGACCTTGCTCCACGATGTGCCGTCCCATCGCGCGATCCCTTGCACCGTGTTCCCGGGAACGCCGGTGAAGTTGCCGCCGACGTACAACTGGCTTGGCGGGTCCGTCGGCAGCACCGAGGGTGTGAACACCGCCATCGCGTTGATCCCGCCTCCCGTCACGCCGTTCAGCGCCGCTCCCGAGCCGACGAATGACCAGGCACCCGTCGCCCCGTTGTATTTCGCGATGTTGTTGTAACCCGTCACCGGCGGCATACCGACGCTGCTGATCGACATCCCGCCCGCGTACAACTCCGGGGGAATCGGGCCCGACCCGTCGAGGTCATAGACGGTCATCGCGTTGACCTGCGTCGCGTTCACCACGTTGATCCCGCCGCCGGGCAGCGCTTCCCAGGTCCCGCCATTCAACCGCGCGATGTTGGGCGATGCGGCGGGAGTCGTGAACGATCCCCCTGCGTATATCTGCGGCGAGAAGGTCGCTCCGTTCCCGTCCGCGTCGAAGGTCGCGAAGGCCCGGACCGCCGTGCCGTCGAGCCCGCCCGTCGTGGGGAACCAGTTGTCCACCCATTCCTGAACCTCGAACTCCCAGGGGCTGAACGCGGGTGCGGTCTGCGCGACGTCAATTGAGACGAGTCCGCGCGACGGACCGGCGGCGAATCCGAGGTGCGTGATCACGAGCCGGACGACGCCATTGATCGGCGTCGGGCAAGGCATGGGGAAGCAGGGGCCGGGGACCAACTCGCCGAGCCAGATCGTCAGCATTCCCACCGGATCGGTGATCGATGCGTTGCTGAAGATCTGCGGGGTCTCGCCCCGATTCGTGATGACCACCGAATCGGACGGCTGATTGTGGATGACGCTCGAACCGCCCGCGGCGATCGCGCCGAGGGAGAAGGGATAGGGCCTCATCGCGATCGGCTCCAGCGGGTTGGCGAGCCGCTTGAGGCGCACGCGCGACGCTTCGGCGTATTCGACGGTGAAGGAGATATCCGGCGACGTCCCCGTGCCGGTGACGGTGAAGGTGAACGGGTTCTCGCCGTCGTCGGGATCGTCGTTGATGAAGGAGACGGTGGCGCGGAACTCGCCCGGCGCGAGCGGGAAGAAGCCGACGGTGAAGGTGGTCGATGTTCCCGCCGCGATGGACGCCGGCAATGGAGCCCCCGATTGGATCCCGAAGCCCATGCCGCCGACGGGGGCGGTGTTGGTCAGGGTCAAGGCTGAAAGCGCGAGCGCCGAGGTGCCGCGATTCCGGATTGTGTATGTGCGAGTGAGCCCGTTGCCCGCCGCAAAGGTCCCGAAGTTACGGACCGCGCCCACGTTGACCACAGTGGTCCCCTCCGCGACCTCCACCTCGGGGCTGGGCGGGACGACGCGCACGGCACCGGAAAGCCCGAAGGTGAATGACGCCGAGCCGGTCACGTTGGTCGTGAATGAAACGGACCCCAGCGCCGGATCGAGCACCGCCGCCGAGAACAGGCGCACCACGAACGTGGTCGATCGCCCGGGGGCGACCGGGCTTGTCGCCTCGCGCACCAGCGAATACCCCAATCCCGTCACGCTGATCGGGCCGATCTCGAGCGGCGCCGAACCGGGATTGCTGATGGTGAACGTGGATTGCAGCGCCTGATTCACGTTGGTGACGTCGAGGGTCACGCTCGATCCGCTGGTCACGGGTCCCGAGAACGCCGAGACGGCGATCTGCGGATTGACCTGGGTCACGTCCGCGCCGAGGCCGATCAGGAACACCCCCTCGTTCGGGTCGTTGGTGTTGAACGAGATCATCCCGGTCGGCATCGGCCCGGTCATGGCCGGGTCGAGTTGCACCTTGAACTTGGTGGATTTCCCCCGGCTCAGGGTCGAGCGCGGCTCGCTCAGCATCGTGAATCCTTCGCCCGTCAGGGTCGGAGCGCCGAGGGTGAGCGTCGCGCGGCCTTCATTCCGAAGCGTGATGGTCCGCGTCACCTTCTTGTTCGATTGCGTGTTCCCGAAGTCCACCGCGTCGCCGTTGCTGAGGGGCGTCCCCTGGCTGAACGCGCGAAGCCGGGCGTCGGCGGGAGTGGTCGCCGCCAGCAGTGCCACCTCATACGTCGCTTCGTCGGGGTCATTGCTCCGGATGGTCAGCAGGCCATCGAAGCTCCCGATCGAGGTGGTGAGAAAGCGAACGTTGAAGTTGAGTTTTTTCCCGGGACGGATCTTCCGCCCCTTGGGGAACTCGAGCAGGAACCCGGCGCCCTCGATCGAAGGGGTCGAGAGGATCAGGTCGGCGTTGCCGGTGTTCTGCACGGTGAACTTTCGCGCGATCGCAAGACCCGCCTCCGTGGTGCCCAGGTCGAAGGGTCCACCCGATGGGACGCCGAGATTGCCCGCCAGGACCGCCGCGTCGGGAGCCACCAGCAGCACCAGTGCGTTCAGCGTGACGTTGAACACGGGTTCGTTGGGGTCGTCATTGGAAATCACCAACTCGCCGGTGGTCGCGCCGGGGTTCAAGCCCGCGGGGAGATTCACGCGCAAGGTGCTCCGCTTGCCGGCCTTGATGACGGGCACGGGTTCCGCCGCGATCTCGAACGGCGCCGTGACCGTGGTCCCCGAGATCGTGAGGTCCGTGTCGCCGTCGTTCGTGATCGTGAAGGTGAGGAGCAGCGAGCGGTCCTGGCGGACCTCGCCGAAGTTGAAGCTCCCGCCGTCGAGGATCGTCGTCCGCCTTTGCACCACGGTGATCTCGGGGGCGGCGAGGGCGCTCGTCGTGGTCAGCGCCACCATCCCGGCGATCAGGGCCGCTCCGACGGAACCGAACTGGCCCGGCCAGGCGGTAGCGTTCAGCAGATCGACGATCGAGCGCAGCAGGCGAATCAGCATGAAGCAGCCTCCGGGGCGGGAACACGGAAATCCTTTGAGCACGGGACGTTAGGGTGAGTTTATCACCCCCGCCCCCTCGGATAAAGGCGTTTCGTGCCCCGGACACGAATGGTTCCGCCCGTGGGGGCGTATTGGTCGAATCTCGATCGGGAAATCCGATGCCGGCCGCCGGGAAGGCACTGGTTCACTTTGGCGAATACCACACGGGCTACAAACCCGTGCCACCGCCAAAGTGAACCCGCGATCCCTTCAAACCGATGATGCGTTGGTAGACTCCGCCTGATGGCATCACCCCGGGTACTGGCCAGGCTGGTGTCCACGGCGGCGAATATGAGCGCCGGGGCGGTGCTTTCGATCCGCGATCCCTCGCGCAGCCCCGAACCCGCCCCGCCCATCGTGCGGGACGTGCTCCGGCTCATCGCGGAGTCCGTGTGCATCGCCGCTCGACCCGAAGAGGCTCTCATCGCTCAGGCTGAGGCGCACCTTTTCGGCCTCATCGAGCGTTACGGCACGATGCGATTGGCGATGGAGACGCTCTCCTCAGGCGGGCGGAGACTCCCGGGAATCTCGCACGAGAAGGCGCACGCCTGGTCGGTCGTCATGTCATCCTCGCTCGCGCAGGTGGATTCGGTCCTCAGGCGTTCGCCTCACCTCGTGCTCGTCGTCGGAAAGTGGGTCGCGGCGCAGGGCGACACGCTCGAAGCGCGCCTGGATGGGTACCAGCGATGGCTCGACAGCCCCATCACGGCGGCGGCGCTGGGCGATGCACTGCCAGTCCCTGTCGCCGAGTTCGAACTGGCTCCCCCCGCCTCGGCTCCGAAGCCGATCGACGATGAAGGCGCCACGAGACTCGCCCGAACACTGATCGACGAGAAACGCGCCTTCGAGCCGGGGGTCGGGGGGAAGGGAGTGAGGTTGACTCCCTCGGCTCGCGCGGAAGCGGAGCGATTGGCCGACTGCTCCGAGCCTTACTTGAAGTGTCTCGGCCTCATCGGGCTCGGCCGATTCAAGGACGCGGAAGATCTGCTCCCGACGCTCCGCGGCGCGTGCGACGAGTCGGACATGTGGACGCTTTGGGGCAATCGCTATTACTTCGATGGGCGCTACGAGGACGCCGTTGAGTCCTTTCGAAGCGCCCGCGCCGTCCGCGATTGCGATGCGACGCGCCGTGATCTCGCCGCGGCGTTCCTGCGGTCGAGCAAGCCCGCCGACGAGGTCCAGGTCCGCGCGGCCATCGACCTGCTGACGGAATCCATCCGAACGATGGAAGGCCCATCGCCCGATCGCGCCGCGATGGAGTCCATGCTCGGCTCCGCCT
>JAGVLZ010000279.1 GCA_020054055.1 Phycisphaerales bacterium | reverse complement strand
GACGCATCCGCGGCTCGGACCGCATCCATCAGGCGGGCGGGGATCTTCGCCGCGTGCTTGTGGTCGGCGGAGATGCGCAGGGCGCGGGCCGCGAGTTTTTCGATCGCCTCCTCGCGCGTGCGGGACGAGCGGATGAGTTTGATGACCTCGTCGATGTCGCAGACGGCGTAGATCATGCCCTCCAGGATGTGGGCCTTCTTCTTGGCTTCCTGGAGCAGATAGCGCGTGCGGCGCTCGATCACGTCCACGCGGTGCGCGACGTAGCAATCGATCATCTCGCGGAGGCTGAGCGTGCGCGGCTGGCGGTTCACCAGCGCGATGTTCATGATGCTCAGCGTGCTCTGGAGCGGGGTGAACTCGTACAACTGGTTCTCGATCACCGCCGGGTCGGCGCCGCGGCGGAGTTCGCAGACGACGCGGACCTGTGCCTCGCGACCCGATTCGTTGCGGACATCGGTGATGTCCTTGATCTTCTCTTCGTTCACGGCGTCGGTGATGCTGTTCACGACGGTGAGGAGGCCGAGTTGGTAGGGGATGGTGTCGATGACGAGTTGCTGGCGGTCGCGCGAGCCCCGGATTTCCTCGACGTGAACTGTGCCGCGCACGACGAGGCGGCCGCGGCCGGTGGCGTACCCCTCGACGATGCCGCGCTTGCCGCAGATGACCCCGGCGGTCGGAAAATCCGGGCCCGGAACGATCTCGATGAGTTCACTCAGCGTGATCTCCGGCTTGTCGATGCACGCGATGATGGCATCCAGGATCTCCCCGGGGTTGTGCGGCAGCAGGCTCGTCGCCATCCCCACCGCGATGCCCACCCCGCCATTGATCATCAAGTACGGGAACCTGCCCGGCAGGACCGTCGGCTCCATCAGGCGGTCGTCGTAGTTGGGCTGGAAATCGACGGTGTCGAGTTTCAGGTCCTCGAGCATGTCACCCGCGGAGTGGTGGAGGCGGGCCTCGGTGTAACGCATCGCGGCCGGCGGGTCGGGGTTGATCGAGCCGAAGTTCCCCTGCGGATCGACGATGGGGACGCGCATCTTCCAATCCTGCGCCATGATGGCGAGGGTTGGGTAGACGACGGATTCGCCGTGCGGGTGGTAGTTGCCGGAGGTATCGCCGCAGATCTTGGCGCACTTGATGTGCTTTTTGCCGGGGCGGAGGTTCAGATCGTTCATGGCGACGAGGATGCGTCGCTGCGAGGGCTTGAGTCCGTCACGGACATCAGGCAACGCCCGGTCCATGATGGTGCTCATGGCGTAGGTGAGGTAGGAATCCTTGAGTTCATCCTCGATGGCGAGGTCGAGGACGTGGCCGATGTTGATCGGAACTTCGGGATTCTGGGCAGCGGCTGGAGGGGTTTCGTCAGGCATTTGGGGGTGTGATTCCAGGCGAGATGCGGAACGGTATTCGTCCGTAGATTCTAGGCGAAACCGGATGATTCTGCACCGTCAAGAAGTCTTCAGGAAGCCGCGTCTGACGAGGCATTGCGAGGAAAACGCGGATGCTGTGTCGCGGGGAGCATCCGCGTCTTCCTCGAAGACTCCTCAGACGCGGCTTCTCAAGAGGGCTTGCGCCGGGTGACGAAACGGAGCACAACGGGCGCGACAAGCACCATCCCAGCGGCGGGGAGCAACCAGACGTACTGGCGCTCGATGTATCCCACCCCCATGCACGGCGCGGCGAGAATGCACGCGACGATCCACGCACGAATGCACGCACCGCGCGGCAGGCCGCGGTCGATGGCGACGATCCAGAAGTAGGCGGGGAAAAGGAGCGCGTAGAAGGGCATGAAGAGTTCGTAGGCAAGGCGCGTGGCGGGGACGCCGGGCTTGTATTCGGGGGTCCACGGCAGCGCGGCCGAGGCGAACATCAGCACGATGGCGAGAAAAACTTGAACGCGACGTCGGGGCCATCGTGCGCCCCAATCACCGAGGCCTCCGCGCCGGAGTTCGCGGAGGTGCGCGCCGATGGTGAACGCCGCCTGCGCGGTGAAATGCGCCCACAGGTAGATGCTCCACGACCCGGCGCGGAAGCCCCCTGCGTAGAGGAGCGTGAAGAGCATGAGGAGCGGGAAGAAGAGCCCGAAGGCCAGGGCGAACGCCGCGGAACCCGCGATGCCGGGCGTTTCCTGCCGCACGCGATGGAAGGTCAGGTCGAGGTGCGGGCAGAGGCCGAAGCCGAGGACGAGCATGGGGAGGGCGAACATGAGGCCGCTCAATGGCTGTGCGCCCGTTTCCGGTGGGAACTGAAGCGTCGGTCCGGTGCGCCAGCACAAGAGCGCGGCAATGATGCTCGTTGTATAAACGATGATGGAGGGGATCGTCCACTTTTTTCCGAACGACAAGAGTGCTCCGGCAAGGACCGTTCCCGCGGCCGTCACGCCACCGATCCAGCCCTGACCGATGACTGACTGCGAGAAAAGGAGCGACAAAAGCCAGGTGAGCCACGAAACGTGGAACAGGATCGTCACGACACTGAAAGCCCGCATCGCGGGCAGGTTCGCGGCGACGAAGCGCGGGCTTGATCTCGCCGTGTGCAGGAAGCCGACGAGCACGGCCCCGATCGCGTTGGGCACAAGGAACGCCGCCCATCCCGGCCAGCCCCAGTCCTGCACCATGTAGACGGGGAACCACATGCCGATGCACCACGTCCACGAGCAGGCGAGGAAGAGGGCCTGCGCGAAGGTGGCGAAGATGGAAGCCCTTGGCGCGAGGGTCATGCGCGATCCATTGTTGCAGAACGGCGATGAGCGGGGCGAGTGGATATCTTGCTCGCCATGAACGCACTCACCGGGTTCATCGTGGCGTGTGTGGTGCTGTGGCTTGCCGGTTGCTCGATCAGCGGCCCCACCTCGATCAGGACCAGCCGAACGAACTACAACGATGCCATCGCCCGCACGAGCGCCGAGCAACTCCTCCTGAACCTCGTCCGCCTGCGCTACCGCGATGTGCCGCTCTTCCTCGAAGTGTCCTCCGTCACGACGACCTTCGAGGTCGAGGTTGCAGGGGGCATGGGCATCGAGACGACCACACCCGAGATTGCGGGAGTCGATCTCGACGGTCGCATCACGCTCTCCGAGCGCCCCAGCGTGACCTACCTGCCGCTGCAGGGGGAGATGTTCGTCAAGAAACTGATGACGCCGCTGGAGACCGAGACGCTGGTCTTGATGTACCATTCGGGCTGGTCGCTGGATCGGATGCTGAAGGTGTGCGTGCGACGGTTGGGACCGCTGGTGAACGCGGCCCGCGCCTCGGGGCCGACCCCCGCGGTTGTGCCGACCTATCAGGAGTTCTTCGAGGCGGCGGACCTGCTCCAACGCCTGTGGGAACAGGGGGACCTCGAACTCGGCCTCGCCACCAGCGAGAAGGGGCCGGCCTCGCTCGTCATCCGGTTCGACGATGAGGCACGAGGCTCGGCGGAGGTCTCGCGCCTCAAGCAACTCCTCGGCCTCCCCGCCAGCATGGAACTCACCGGCATCACCGCCAGCCAGACAGAGATCACGGGTGAGGGGGTGGCCCTCGTTACCCGCTCCCTGATGGCGTGCATGTACTTCCTGTCTCAGGGGGTCGAACCACCCGAGCGAGACGTGCAGGCCGGACGCGTCACCGTCACGCGGGACGATTCAGGAGCACCCTTCGACTGGGCGCGAATCACGGGCGGGCTGATGCGGATCCGATCGGGGGATGCCAAGCCGGAGGAGGTCTACGCCTCGGTCGAGTACCGGGGAACGTCCTTCTGGATCGACGATGGAGACTTGGATTCCAAGTCAACCTTCGCCCTGCTGGGGCAGTTGCTGGAACTCCAATCGGGGAGCGCTCGCGGCAGCGGCCCAGTGCTGACGCTGCCGATCGGCGGGGGGTGAGCGGCCGGCTGGCCCTCAGTCGAAAAACCTGAACGCAGAGGAAAACCGAGGAATACAGAGAAGAGAATGGGTCAATGCGACTCCGCACACCGAGAGTGGAAACGCTGACACTGGTTTACTTTGACGGTGGCACGGGTTTCCAACCCGTGCGGTTTTCGTCAAAGTGAAACAGTGCCGAAACGCTGACCGGCGTTGCCAGACGATCCGAATCTTTCCCTGCCGCGCTGTTCCCCTTTCTCTTCCCCTGCGTTCACTCCTTCGCAGTTTCGTCCGTTGACTCGCGCCCGCGCTTCTCCTTGGCTTCGTGCTGAGCCTTCGGGGTCACATGGAAGATGGCCGTGCATTTGCCCACTCGCATGTCGCGCACGGTCTTCTTGCGCCCCGGGACCGGCAGGCGCTGCTGGAGCACGTCAAGATCCAGTTCGATGTTGAACTCCTCGTGGGAATCGATCAGCGCCCGGAGGTCCCGCGCCGGGTTGACCTTGTAGACCGCCGGGCCGAAGCAGGGGCGGAGAAACTTGTACTTCAGTTCCTTGCACACGACGGTGTAGTCCCCCCCCACTTCCGCGAAGAGGTACATCCCGCCCGCGATCTCGGAGTTGGCCAGGAGCGACGCGCCGGCCATCGCGTTGTACCAGTTCCGGTTGAAGCGACGGAAAGGAAGAACCGCGGTGAAGGTCTTGGCGTCGAGACGTTTCATCTGGATCCCGCTCTTGAAGGCGTAGGGGAGCCAGATGAGCGAGCACACTCGGTGCCAGAAGTTGTTGCGCGTGCTGAGGCGGCTGATGAACGACTCGAGCCAGCCGACGAATCCTTGGCGGCGCTTCCGTTCGGGGGGCGGAAGTGGGCGCGGCGGAGCCACCCGGCCGGTTTGATCCGTGACCGCGATGCTCGGCTCGCTCTGTCCGGCGGCGATCGTCAAGCAGGCCTCCTCGGCACCCACCGATGATATCTACCTCGGCGGGCTGGCCGTGCCGGGGGATGTTTCCGCGATCAAAAGATCGGCCCATTCTCCCTTGGAATAGTTGAACCCCGTGACGCGCCGCAGCGTGCTGAGCGGGCGTTGCGCCAGCCGCTCGGCATCCTCGACGCGCAACGCCGGGACGATGAGAAGTGCGGATTCGTTCGAGTCGAGCCACTCGGGGAGCCCTTCGAGGCGCAGCCGCGTGACGCGCGCGTGCGTCAGAAACGTCAGGCTGTCCTCGTGATAGCCGACGGCGGCAAGAGGGCGCGTCCCGGTCGCGTCGATGGAACCGATCGCGTTGACGAGCCTCGAACTGACCCAGAGCGCGTTGAGGCGCGGCAGGACCAGGCCGAAGGTGGTCGCCGATGCGATGGCGGCGGCGATGAGCGCGAGCGATTGCGCGAGCAGGTAACGGCGCTTCGCGAGCGATCTGGCTGAAAGAATGACGAGGGCTGCGCCGATCCCGACCGCGGCGCCCATCGCCATTTTCAAGGAGGTCGGCGCGACGAACCCGCCGAGGCGCGCGAGGATGGTCGGCGCGCTCGCGGCGAGAAGGAGGCCGATGAGGATCCAGAGCGCGAGGCCGATCTTC
>JAGVLZ010000177.1 GCA_020054055.1 Phycisphaerales bacterium | reverse complement strand
TGATCTCGATCGATGTGGACGAGCCAGCCGACGAGCCCGTGCCGGATTCCGAGGCGCCCGTCGTGTACGCACCGATCGTCGATGAGCCGCCGCTCTCGATCGACCAACCCGTCGTCACGTCGATCGTTCCGCCGCGAGCCGACGACGATGACGACGCAGCGCCGGGGCGGCCGGAGTTCAGGGACCTCGTCCTCTCGACGAGCCTCGTGACCGCCAAGCAGTTCTCGGCGGCCGAGACGATCGTCAAGCAGTCCCCCGGCACGCGGCTCTTCGATCTTCTTCTGGAACAGGGGGCCGACGAAGCCAAACTCTTCGAGGCGATCGCGCAATCGCTCGGCATGGAGTTCCGCCGCCTTTCCTCCGGCGGCGGCGGGCAGGATCACCCCTTCGACGACACGCTCGTCCACCGACTGACGCCGGAGTTCTGCAAGCAGAACCAGGTGCTCCCCCTTTCGATCGACAACGGGCGCATTGTCCTCGCCACTGCCCGCCCCGACGATGTCTTCCTGCTCGACGAGGTGCGTCAGAAACTCGGATCGCGGCCGATCAAGCCGGTTGTCGTCACGCCGTCGGACCTCGCGGCGGTGCTCGCGCCGCTGACGGCGACGGAAGAGCAAAATGTGGATGTCGACGAAATCCTCAGCGACATCGAAGAGGACGACGTCCGCGTCGAGGCCGCGACGAGCGCCGAGACCGACCTCGAAAAGGAGGCGGGCGAGTCCCCCGTCATCCGCTACGTCAACTACATCATCCAGAACGCGAGCAAGGAGGGAGCCTCCGACATCCACATCGAGTCCGGCGACAGGAGCCTGAAGGTCCGCTTCCGCATCGACGGCGAACTCTTCGAGATGATGCAACCCCCGGCCAAGATGGGCGCGGCGATCATCTCGCGCCTCAAGATCATGGGGAACCTCGACATCTCCGAGCGGCGCCTGCCCCAGGACGGGCGCATTCGTTGCTCCGTTGCGAACCGAAAACTCGACCTGCGCATGTCCACCCTCCCCGCCGCCTACGGCGAGAAGGTCGTGCTGCGCATCCTCGACACGCGGAGCATCAACGTCTCGCTCGACGACCTGGGCTTCAACGAGAACATCCTCACCATCTGGAAGAACCAGATCGAGCAGCCCCACGGCATCGTCCTCGTCACCGGCCCCACCGGCTCGGGTAAGACGACCACCCTCTACGCCTCGCTCCGGGGCATGGACAAGAAGAGCCAGAACATCTCCACCGTCGAGGACCCGATCGAGTACCACCTCGACGGCATCACGCAGACGCAGACGCACGAGAAGATCGGGATGACCTTCGCCCGCGCGCTCAAGGCGCTGCTGCGTCAGGACCCGGACGTCATCCTGCTGGGCGAGGTCCGCGACATGGAAACCGCGCACACCGCCGTGCAGGCGGCGCTCACGGGCCACCTGGTGCTCAGCACGCTCCACACGAACGACGCCCCCTCGGCGATCACGCGACTCGTGAACATCGGCCTCGAACCCTTCCTCCTCGGCGCGGCGGTCAACGGCGTGCTGGCGCAGCGGCTCGTGAGAAAGATCTGCCAGCATTGCAAGAAGCCCGCCGCGCTGACCGACGAGATGCGCGACTTCATCGAGACGCAGGGGGTCAGCCCCGACGGCCTCTTCGAGGGGGCGGGCTGCGCCAAGTGCCGCAACACCGGCTTCCAGGGACGGCTCGGCATCTACGAACTGCTCGTCATCGACGACCAGATGCGCGACGTGATCGCCCGCAACCCGAATGTCAGCGAGTTCCGCCGCATGTGCCGCGAGCGGGGCATGGTCACGCTGCGCGAGGACGGCTTTGTGAAAGCATCACGAGGACTGACCACCGTGCAGGAAGTCATGCGCACGACCGAAGCGGCGGTGTGAGGTCGCTACACCCCGGAAGACGCTCATCAGCGCCAGTTCGTCGAGCGCAATCTGGTCGCGCTGCGGGTCATGCCTCGTCGATCCGCACCGGCACGAAATCAAACTTCAACTTCCGCTCGCGGCAGAACTCGTAGAAGCGCTTCGAGACCACAATGTCGCGGCCTGACTCGTGCGGCTTGATGCCGAAGGTCTCGAAGGTCTTGGCGACATCGAATCGCGGCGTGCGTTCAAGATCAACCCTCCGGTAGCGCAGTTCGGGGTTGACGACGGTGCCATCGCGTCGGAAGCAGCCGTTGGTGAAGTTGTCGCGGATCGGCTTGCCGTTGTTGTCGAAGAGTGCCAGATTTGGCGAAACGGGTGGAAGAATCTGGTCGCTCGTGAGATGCCACCAGTGCTCGCCAAACTCCTCCCAGCGGCGGGGGATGCCCCTCTGCTGATACGTCTCGCCATCTCGTACTTCGGTCGGTCGCAACATGAGGCTCAGAAAGCCCGCAGTCTCGAGTATCCGCTTCACCCGATCTGGAACAACTCGCAAACCGGCATTCGGTCCGGTGCCCGCAAGATCAGCCTTCTTCGAAAGGCTCGATGCAACCAGCCGGATCGGATCGACCGGATTCTCCCAGTGCGTATCCTCGCATCGGTGCGTCCCGTGAAGGGCCAGAAATTCGCACGCCGCAAGGTCCGATTCGTCGAACTCGCGGAAGATCAGGAGCGAATATTCATCCGCAGCCTTCTTTCGGAGGCCTGACCAAGGGGTCATGCCCGAACGTTGCAACACCTCAATGAGGCGAGATGTTCGAGAGTCGTCGCTTGGCAGGGCCGATTGAAAATTGAGCCTGCGATCCGACCGTGGAAGCGTGCCTCGAAGATGTTCTGGGCGCTCTCCCTCAGGAAATATCTCACATAAATCATCGAAGAGCGATCCGCCGATGCTCGTGGCGAAAAGGCTGGAAATCTGGACGATCTCGCGCACTACTGAACCCCTCGTTGACGAAGCCATTCGCGCGCAACGAGCCAGACATCCGGACGCCCATGCTCTGCATAGGCCTCCTCAAGCCTAAGCAGAATGATGTCCCGATCGTACGGCGGATCCTCAAGCCTCCGCGGCGGCAACTTCCCCCTCAGTATCTTGTGGAACCCGCTGCTCCCCTCACCCAAGTCGAGGTGATCGACGCGATGGAGCACGATGCCAGGCATGTCGTCAAACAGCGCTTCCGGAATCTGCAAGTCTCGCGCCAAGTATTTCGGCACCGTATGGTGCTTGTGCAAGTCTGCGGGTTTCAGGCGGGTGTCGAACCATTCACCCAGTTCACTCACCTTGGGCACTTTCGTCAAGTCCGGCGTCGCACCCTCCGTGGCGGCCGCGTACGCATCGCGGAACGCCTCATCAATCAGCGGCCGAACCGCGACATCCAGGCGACGCCCCTCGACAGTGTCCGTCACTTCCAGGTACCTCCGCAGCGCGGGCCAGCCACCGACTAGGTCTTCGCGCTGCCGCAATCGGTAGTACACCGAAAAAGTCTGTTCGACTGCAATCCCTCGCCCCCGAGCGGCGGTGCGTATTTGCTCCAGCCGCTGCGAGACATCGTTCAGGTTGTCAAGTATCTGCGGCGGGATCCCCGGGATGTTGTTCAGCCGCGTGAGGACGCGGCTCATCGTGGCGCTCTTGGCGGCGACGGCGATCCCGCCGGACGCCGCCACGAGCACCACGTCGGTCGCCACCTCACCCGCGATGATCCCGCACACATACCCGGCGTCGTAGTCCTCCATCAGCGCCAGTTCGTCGAGGATGCTCTCGGTCGCCTCCACGATGAACTCCGCGACCAGCCGGTTC
>JAGVLZ010000119.1 GCA_020054055.1 Phycisphaerales bacterium | reverse complement strand
GGGCTGTGTCGGCTTGGCAGGCTGCTGGGGGCGGCCCTGCTCGTCCACCAGGATCAGCGCCGGCTCCGCTTCCGCCGCCGAATACATCGTCACAGGCTCGATGCCGCGCTCCGGGTTCACCCCGTCCACACGCGCCTGTCGCGCCCCGGACAGGTGGTCCGAGAGCAACACCCCGACCGCAAGAACCACGGCAAACCCAAGGATCAGGCTCAACTTCACTTCACGCGTCATCGGTTATGCATCCCTGCCGCGGACTTAACGGCGTCCGCCTCTCAATACGCCCTCGGGGCGCGATCAGCGGGCCGTCATTGGCCTCGACTCGATCCGTCCCTTTCTCAATCCGCCGACTGACCTTCCGATCAGACGCCGACAACCGATTCCCAACTCCCGGCTTATACCAACCGACCCGCAGAGTCCGGCTTTTCCACAACCAGCGTCACGACCCGTAACTTGGCTGACCTGGATCGGGGGTTCCTGGCCGTCTCGACCTCGCTCGCTTCGACCGGCCTCCGCGAGGCCTCCTTCGCCAGCCCTCGCGACTCCAACGCACCGAACGACTCTTTCACCTGCCGATCCTCGAGCGAGTGAAACGAGATCACACCGACCCGCGCCCGCCCCTTCAGCCAGGTTCCACCCGGCCGAGCCGAACCCCCACCGACCATCGCCGCACCCCTCGAAACCGATTCGAGCAGCGCCCGCAGGTTCCCCAACTCGTCGTTCACCGCGATGCGGAGCGCCTGGAAGGACCGGGTGGCCGGGTCGATTCCGGGGCTTCGGGGCGGACCGCCCACCATCGCGGATCGGACGATCGAAGCAAACCTGCCTGTGGTCGATATCGGAGCCTCCTTCCGCGCGGCAACAAGTTTTTGGGTGATTCTCCTCCATTCCCGTTCCTCCCCGAAATCGCGGAGGACCTCCCCCAGTTCATCCTCGCTCAGCGTGTTCACCAGATCGGCCGCCGTCATCGGCCCGGCGGGGTCCAGCCGCATGTCCAGCGGCCCGTCCCGCATGAAACTCAGCCCCCTCTCCGCGTCCTCCATCTGATTCGACGAAAACCCCAAATCCGCCAGCACCACATCCGCCGAGACGGTGAGTTCCGTAAGCCTGCGGGGGGCATCGGCGAAGTTCCCGCGGAGTTCGATGACCTCGGGCGGCTCGGGGAGGGCCCGCACCGCCTCCGCCGCACGGGCCAGATTTCCAGGATCGAAGTCGTTCAGTATGACCGTCCCGCCGGAACCGATGGCACGCGCGAGTTCGACCGCGTGCCCGCCCAGCCCCGCCGTGCAGTCGAGAACCGTGTCCCCCGGCCGCGGCGCGAGCAGACGCAGCACGTCGTCAACGAGCACGGGGACGTGCCGGGAAGCATTCACGGCGCGAGGGTACCAGCGCCGCAATACACTGCGACGATGAGGCGGACTTCCACATCGGGGTTCAGATCGATCAAAACGAATCTCCTTCTCTGCGTTCTCTGCGTCTCTGCGGTGATTCTTCCCGCTTGCCTCCCCAACCGATTCGTCATCGACCTCGCGGGCTCCGACGGCAAACTGCTCGAAAAGCGCGTCCTGCACGATCCCGGCACGCCCGCCTCCGCCCCGAAGATCGCGCTCATCGATATCGAAGGCCTCATCGCACACGCCCCCTCCGGCGGCCTCTTCGCCGGTTCGGGCAACTCGGTCGATGAACTCGCCGCACGTCTCCAGAAAGCGGAAGAGGACCCGACCGTCCGCGCCGTCATCCTCCGCGTCAACTCCCCCGGCGGGACCGTCGCCGCGAGCGAATCCATCTACAGCGAACTGCGGTCGTTCCGCGAGCGATCGAAGAAGCCCGTCGTCGTTTCGATGGCCGAGGTCGCCGCGTCTGGCGGGTACTACATTTCCCTCGCCGCGGACAGGGTCATCGCGCAGCCCTCCTCCATCACAGGCTCCATCGGCGTCATCATCCAGACCATGAACTTCTCCAAGGGGATGGCGATGATCGGCGTCGAATCACGCGCCGTCAAGAGCGGCCCGAACAAGGACATCGCCAACCCCTTCGAGCCGATCCGCGAGGAGCAGTACGCGATCCTGCAATCCACGGTGGACGATTTTTACGCCGCGTTTCGTGCGCTCGTGCGCGAACGCCGCCCCGCAATCGACGCATCGCGCTTCGATTCGCTCGTTGACGGCCGCATCTTCACGGGGCGTCAGGCACTCGATGCCGGACTCGTCGATTCGCTGGGCGACCTGCGCGATGCTTTCTCAGAAGCCAAGCGCCTCGCAAGCCTGGACCGCGCGCAACTCGTGAAGTATCACCCCGACGGCCGCACCCCCATGTCGCCGTACTCCCTCGCCCTCGCGCCGAATGCTCCCGCCCAGGGGAGCCGGATCGACCTTCAGCTCCAACTCCCGAATGCCCTGTCGCTCCCGCCGGGCTTCTACTATCTCTGGTCGCCGGAACTGCCCTGAAAGTATTCATCACAATCGCGCAGATCAGTCCGGGATACCTTGAACACACAGGAAGACGGAGGAAGACAGAGATGAGTTCGGCGTGGGCTTATCCGAGTCGAGCCTCGAAGCCTCCCGAACCCATCTGGCTGCATTTCACCCTTCTCCGTATTCCTCTGTCTCCCTCTGACTTCTTCAATGAATCGGCTTTCTCCATGTAGTCGTAGTGAAATCCCCCCCGCTAGTGTAATGTTTCAGTATTGATGCAACATATTTCTCGCCGATTCGTTCTGCTCTACAAAGGAGCGGAGCCATGCGGATCGCGCCGGCCATCACGC
>JAGVLZ010000269.1 GCA_020054055.1 Phycisphaerales bacterium | reverse complement strand
CCGACCGCCTGACTCGGGGCCTCGCTGTTGTCGATGTCGCCCGTGCCCAGGAGGTAGCACGCAAGCGTGAACTCGCTGCCGTAGCGCGTCGCCTCGAGTTCGGTGCGGAGGCTCGCGGCGTTGCCGGGATTGTTGTACTTCGCCTCGGGGACCGTCAGAGAGGGGTTTGTCTCGTTGATCGAGGGCTGATTGCCCAGCAGCGTCTGCATCCCCTGCGGCTGGTCGTACACCAGCAGCGGCGGCAGGTACGACAGGTCGCGCTCGAAGGATTCCACCGCCTGCCCGACGGTCGTCAGGAGACGCTGCGCCAGCGCCTGCTGCGCCGACGAACGCGCCCCGCGGAACGCCACCAGCAGGATCGAGATCAGCACCGCGACGATCGCCACCACGATCATCAACTCGACAATCGTGAACGCACCGCGTCGGGTGCCACGGCCGGCGCAGCGAGTCTTCGAGCGGAGTCGGCCGTGGCGGGCGGTGGGGATGGTTCGCGTCGTGTGCATCACTTCTGGAGGCTCTCGATCATCTTGACCATGGGCATGAACATCGAGACGACGATCGTTCCGATGAGGCCGCCCAGCCCGACGACGAGCAGGGGCTCGATGAGTTTCACGAGGCCGGCGACCGCGACGTCCACCTCCTCGTCGTAGTTGTCCGCGATCTTCAGGAGCATGGTGTCGAGGTCGCCCGTCTCCTCGCCCACGTCGATCATGTTCACCACGATCGCGTCGCAGGTCTTCGACTCACGCAGCGGCTGCGCGAAACTCTCGCCCTCGCGGATGGAGTCGTGCACCTTGCCCAGCGCCTTCTCGAAGACGTAGTTGCCCGAGGTTTCCTTGGTAATGGTCACCGCTTCGAGGATGGGGACGCCCGCGGCGACCAGCGTGCCAAGCGTCCGGGTGAACCGCGCGATCACCGTCTTGCGAACCAGGCCGCCGATGACGGGGATGTACATCAGCGTGTAGTCCGTCGCGGCCTTGCCGTACTTGGTCTTGCGGATGAACTTCAGGAAAAAGAAGATGGCGAACGGCGACGCCGCGACGTACACCACGCCGGGGACGGTCATGGCCCCCTTGGTCGGGTAGTTGCCCGCGATCCACGCGCTGCAGGTGATGAGCCCCTGCGTCAGGGCCGGCAGTTCCACGCCGAAGTCCTCGAAGATCTCCTGGAACTTCGGGATGATGAAGTACATGATGCCCGAGACGATCGCCAGCGCCACGATGATGACCGCGACGGGGTAGATCATCGCGCCGACGACCTTCTGCTTCAACCGCTGCGCCTTCTCCATGAACTCCGAGAGACGCTGGAGGATCACGTCGAGCACGCCGCCGATCTCGCCCGCGTTGACCATCTTGCAGTACAGCGTGTTGAAGGCGCGCGGGAACTTGGCCATGCCCTCGGAGAGCGAGGCGCCCCCCTCGACCTCCTCGACGACGCCCAGCAGGATGCTCTTCAACTTGCCGGGCCTCTGCTGCTGCTCCAGAATTTGCAGCGAACGCAGCAGCGGCAGCCCCGCGTCCTGCAGCGTGGACAACTGGCGCGTGAAGACCGTCAGGTGCTTGACCGAGACCTTGCCGATCGCGAAGCCCGTGCCCGGCTTCTTCCGCTTCTTGGCCTTCGCGGGAGCCGTGGAAGACTTCTTCCCCTTCTCCTCGCGGATCTCGGTGGGGTACAACTGCTGGAGTTTCAGGCGCTGGATCGCCTCCTCGCTCGACGCGGCTTCCACCGTCCCGTTCTGCGTCTTCTTGCCCGATTTGTCCAGCGCTTTGTAGTGGAAGGTCGGCATGGCTTTTCGCTCCCGCCCCGGACCGATCGTCCGGCGGCTCCCTTTTTCCCTTTGGCCCCGCTACTCCTCGAGGATCGTTTCCCGAACCACCTCGTCGATCGTCGTCAACCCCTCGTAGATCGCGCGCAGCCCCGCCTCGCGCAGCGAACGCATCCCGCGCTTGCGGGCCTCGTCGCGCAGCACCGCCGTGCTCGCCTGCTTCATGATCAGGTCGCGCAGCCCGTCGTCCATCGCCATGATCTCGAAGAGCGCCGTCCGCCCCCGATACCCGGACGAGTGGCAGTTGTCGCACCCGCGACCGCGATAGAACTTCCTCCCCAGGATCTCCTCGGGCTTGATCTGCAACTCCATCAACTGCTCTTCCGTCGGCGTGTAGGGCTCCTTGCACTTCGGGCACACCGTCCGCACCAGACGCTGCGCCACGATCGCCTCGACCGTCGCCGTCAGAAGGAACGCCTCCAGCCCGAGGTCGAGCAATCGCACGATCGAACTCGGCGCATCGTTCGTGTGCAGCGTGCTGAACACAAGGTGACCCGTCAGCGACGCCTGCACCGCGATCTGCGCCGTCTCGAGGTCGCGGATCTCGCCCACCAGGATGATGTCCGGGTCCTGACGAAGGAAGGACCGCAGACACTTGGCAAAGGTCAGCCCCGCATCCGGGTTGATCTGGCACTGGCACAGGCCGTCGATGTCGTACTCGACCGGATCCTCCGCCGTCAGAATCTTGGTCTCGATGTCGTTCAACTCGGCGAGCGCCGCGTACAGCGTCGTCGTCTTGCCCGAACCCGTCGGCCCCGTCACCACCACGATCCCGTTGGGCTTGTTAATCAGGCTCCGCAGGAGTTCGAGGTCCTCGGCCCCCAGCCC
Organism: Phycisphaerales bacterium; assembly: GCA_020054055.1. GTDB lineage: Bacteria > Planctomycetota > Phycisphaerae > Phycisphaerales > UBA1924 > JAEUIV01. The sequence goes on along the minus strand of JAGVLZ010000269.1, from coordinate 4,833 downwards.
CACCCGATCCAGCGACAACTCGACGTTCGACCGGTCCAGCACGCGCATCACGACGCTCTCGCCGTGCATCGTCGGCAGAACCGCGACGCGGAGGTCGATCGGGTTCCCCCCGACCTGCAACTCGACGCGGCCGTCCTGCGGCAGTCGCCGCTCCGCGATATCCAGGCTCGCCATGACCTTCACGCGGCTGGTGATCGCCGGCCCAAGGTGCTTCGGCGGCGGGACCATCTCGTACAGCACCCCGTCGATGCGGTACCGCATCTTAAACTCATCCTCAAAGGGCTCGAAGTGGATGTCCGACGCCTTGTCCTTGATCGCCTGGAGCAGCACGAGGTTCAGCAACTGGATGACCTTGTTGTCCTCCGCCGCCTCCATCACCGCGTCGAGGTCGATCGACGCCCCACCCGCCGCGCTGCTCGCCGCCGCACCGGTCTTGGCGAGTTTGGACAACTTCTGGTCCGACGCCATCTCCGAGACGAGGTCGCCCACGGAGGACTTCGACCCGCCGTACATCTTCTGGAGGCGCTCCTCGACCTGCTTCTCGTCGGAGACAACCGCCTCGACCTTGAACCCCATCAGCGTCCGAAGGTCGTCCACCGCCCGGAAGTTGGAGGGAGACTTGAGCGCGATCTTGATCTTGCGGCTCGTCGAATCGAACTCGACCGGGATCACCTGGTACGCCATCGCCATCTGCGCGGGCAGCGCGGCCTTCGTCGCGTCATCAATCTGGACACCCTCCAGATCCATGAACAGCATCCCGGCCTGACCCGCCAGCGCCTCCGCCACGTCCCGCTGGGTGATATGACCCAACTCGACCAGCAACTGCCCAAGCAGAACTTTAACCTGACGGCTTTGCTGGATCGCCAGCGCCTCATGGATCGTCTCGCGCGAGACCTTCCCCAACTTGGTCAGGATCCGACCAATCTTGCGTTGCTTCAGTTCTGAGGGATCAACTGGGGGCATTCAGTCCTCGCTGACGGCGATGATACCCCGGAGACCGAGGTACACCATATTCGCCACATGGTAATGGTCCGGTTTCCTGTAAACCACCAAAATACAAGCACTTACGAATACGACAGTCGAATTTTGATACAATCAAAATACGAACAAATTCAGATTGTTGTGCCGACCGGAACGCGACAAGCGATCAGGCGTCTTCCTTGATGTCGAGTTCCGCTCGCCCGACCTGCCGCCCCATCTTGTGAACCCGGTCGCGCAGGTCGATGGGGTTTTTGGCCTTATCCACCATCTCCTCGGCCGAGACTTTGCCCTGGGTGTAAAGCGACCACAGGTGCTCGTCCAATAACTGCATGCCGAACTTCTTCCCCGTCTGAATCGATGAGTCGATGCGGAACGACTTGTTGTCGCGGATCAGGTTGGCGATGGCGGGGGTCACCACCAGGAACTCGTACCCCGCCACCATCCCCTTCACGTCCACCCGGGGGAGGAGCACCTGGCTGAGGATGCAAAGCAGCGACGTCGACAACTGCACCCGGATCTGGTTCTGCTGGGTCACCGGGAAGGCGTCCACGATGCGGTCGATGGTCTTGGCCGCCCCGGTGGTGTGGAGGGTCCCGAACACAAGGTGACCCGTCTCGGCCGCGCGGATCGCCGATTCGATCGTCTCGAGGTCGCGCATTTCGCCGACCAGGATGGTGTCGGGGTTCTGACGCAGGGCCCGCCGCAGCGCCTCGGAGAACGAGGGCACATCGTTGTGGACCTCGCGCTGGTTCACGATGGATTTCTTGTGATAATGGTAGTACTCGATCGGGTCTTCCATCGTGATGATGTGCTTCTCGAAGTTCGCGTTGACATAGTCGATCATCGTCGCGAGCGATGTCGTCTTCCCAGACCCCGTCGGCCCGGTCACCAGGAACATGCCGCGGGGCCTTCGGATCAGTTCCCGGCACATCTCGGGCAATCCGATCTGCTCGAACGTCAGCAGGCTGTTCGGGATCAGTCGGCACACAATGGCGATATCGCCGCGCTGCCGGAACACCGACACGCGGAAACGACCCTCGGTGCCGTAGGCAAACCCGAAGTCCGTCCCGCCCACTTCCTGGAGTTCCTGCTGGTTCCGCTCGGGGGTGATCGCCTTCATCAGCGTCACCATGTCGTCCGAGTCGAGCACCTTGGTATCGAGGTTCTTCAGCCCGCCGTGGTAGCGCAGCGTCGGCTTCCGGCCGACGGTCAGGTGAAGGTCGGAGGCGTTGAGTTTGATGACGGTGTCGAGCAGTCGGTCAATTTGCATCGTGGACATGGCGGGATCCTTGCGGGGCGGCCGTCCGCAAGGCCAGCCGCCGCAAGAGCATAGCGGGGGCAACCGTCCAGCCGACAAGTGGCCGCCGCGCCGTCCATTGTCTTCCGTCGGCGCCGGACGTACCTTGTGCGGCTGAACCGTCGATCCACGCGATTCGGCGGCGGAGGGGAGGACACATGCGAAATAAGAGATTCCCACGCGCCAGCCTCATCGGCCTGGTGCTCCTTTGTCTCGGTGGAAGTGCGAACCGATTCGCAACGGCGCAATCCCTCGTCCCACTCCGCCCATTCGACTTCAACGGGGATGGCGAGCCGGACCTGCTGATCCGAGAGATGCGGTACGGGGCGGGTGAGCCCGTGGTGAGCCGATTGAAGTTGCTCTCCGGGGCGAATGGAGCGGTGCTTTCCAAGTTCGTGTCACCGAGCACCGAGGATTTCTTCGGGTGGACCGTCGCCGACTTGGGCGACCTCGACGGCGACCTGATCCCCGAGTTGGCGGTCGGCGCGCCGCGAGCGCGTGTCGGCCCTGGGCGCTGGGGTCGGGTCCACATCGTCTCGGGTGGAACAGGAGACACCCTGCTGACCGTCGATGGCGACGCGCCCGGGTACTTCGCCACAGCGGTCCTTCCGATCCTCGACCAGGACGGCGATGATCAAATGGACGTGATGATCGCGGGAGCGCGGCCGCTTGCCCCGGACGATCCGCGACTGCTTGAGCCGGGCATCGATCCGACCATCCTCTACTTCGAGATCACCTGGTCGATCATCTCGTCTTTCACCGGCGACACCCTCGCTTCTGGAGTCGGCTCGCCGGGAGCGCCGTTCGTCCAGAGCGGTCAATCCCTTGCAAAGTTTTGGGGCGGTTCCATTGTCTCTGCCAGGCCCCTGATCCTTGATGGCATCGTCGGAGACATCAACGCCGACGGTTGGGTGATCTTCAACGACCTCTCGGAAATGCTCGGACTCTTCGGCCCAACCTTTGAGACGTGGGCGCGTGGCGACCTGAACGGCGATGCCGAAGTAACGTTGCCCGACATCACCGAACTCCTGCAGCGCTTTGGCGGCGCGGCGCGACCAGTTTTCCATCGTGGCATCGCCGGCGGTGCGGTACTGGACGATTGGTTCGTCGCGGGACTTTCCCAAGACCCATGCACGACTGGCATCTGCAGGATGATCGGCCCGGACGACGAAACCGGCGGACCTCCTTGCCCAGGCTGCTCGCCGCCACCATGCACCATCTGCCCACCTCCACCGCCGCCACCCCCGCCACCACCACCGCCTCCTCCACCTCCTCCGCCACCTCCTCCGCCACCTCCACCGCCGCCACCCTGCATGGACTGCGACATCTGTCCGTGCGAATGCGATCCTTGCGCTGACGAATGCGACCCATGTTCCAGCGACTGCGCCGGAGTTGACATCCGCATGGACATGAACGGCGACGGAGGGGTGGACGAGAGCGACAACGTCCTCGAAAATGAGCTGCCTTGGTCGGCCATCGGCGCGATCCTCGTCGCCAACGACAACGACGACGACCACGACGGAATCCCCGACTACGCCGACGGATTCTCCATCCACGGCGGCGCATCGAGCGGTCGCGGCGATGAGCAGACATTCGGTGAACGGTTCGCGCGCGTGCAGGTGCGAGTGAACGGCAACACCGACCCCGACGAACACCTGTTCGCGTTCGGCTATACCGCATCTCCCCCCGCCACCCTCACCTTTGTAGATTCGCCAGATGGAACCGACTATTCGCTCCCCTTCGGCACTTTCCGCATCTGGAAGAAACCCGGCGGCGAGCCCCGCGACCCGCGAGACGTGCGACTCGGCGGCGACTTCATCTCCGCGAACACCTTCTACTCCGCGCGGGAACTCGGGATCGACGGCGGCTGCGGATATGCCTCGCTCTGGGTCGAAGCGGTGCAGTGGGGCGGCACGGGCACCATCACGTTTGTCCGGGCTGGCGGCGGCGCCGACTCCCTCAAAGTCTCCCCGATCGGCATCGGCTTCACGCCGGCACTCACCAACGGGAACGTCGGCCAGATGTCGCAGACCGTCGAGCCGAGCGAGCCGTCGCCGCGGATCACGACCTCCGAGTTCTCCCTCACGAACCTGCGCGCCAACCCGGTCGGCCCGGGGCTCCTCGCCGACATCGTTGTGACGGGCACGCTCGACGATGCCGCCTCGGACCTCATCGAGGGGCCGCGCGGGATCATCAACTCCCTCTCTCTCCGCGTGAACGGCGCTCAGCCGAGAATCTACGGTATCCCGACAGATGTCGCGATCGGAGTCTCGGTCACCAAGGAACTGCGCGACGATTCCATCCTCAAGTCCGACGATTACAGCGGGAGTTTCTACGCCACGATCTCTGGCGTCGAGGTGCAGCCCGGCGCGAACCTCGTCCAACTGCTCGCCACCAACACCTTCGGCTACACCGGCTACGCCGAGCGCTCCTTCGAGGTGGTGACGCAGGCGCCCCCCGATGAGACCTACGGCCTCGAACTCGACTTCAACGGTCAGGCGATCGTCGGCCCGGTGGGGCAGGTCATCGAAGCGCTGGTGAGCGGCTCGTTCGGG
>JAGVLZ010000047.1 GCA_020054055.1 Phycisphaerales bacterium | reverse complement strand
CGCCATAGCGCGAAGGGCGCTCCGCCGGCAGCCGTCGCAGCGGTTTCAATCCGCGGGGGCGCTCGCGCGCGCCTTGCAGGGATACCTCGTCGCCACGGCACCGTTCTGCGCATTGCCCGGGATGGGTCGGGTTCTCGCGGCCTGCATCATCGGATTCCTCGTGATGATCCTGGGCCTTGTGGCAGGCGTGCCGCTGGTTTCAAAGTGGACCGATGCATCGCTCGAGTATCAGCGGTGGCTACTCCTCAGGAATCCGATCCAGCGTGAATCCAATGTTCTCGAACATGTTCGAATCGTGGGTTTCGACGATCAGACGAGTTTCGCGGCGCTCGCCGCGCTCGACCCCGAACGAGCCGCGGGGGTAAGCGACGAGCATGAGCGGCGGGTGACGCGCCGTGCGGTGTACGGATTGTTTCTCGAACGAATCGCCGAGAGCGGCGCGACGCCGAAGGTCATCGCATTCGACCTGGCCTTCCCTGCGAGGCCGGGGTCTGAGCCCTTCGACCGGGTGCTGGCCGAGGGCGTGGACGCCCTCCGCCAGCGCGGGGTGCCCGTGGTAGTGGGAATCGAAGATTGGCCGCGGGGAGCGCTCGGAGATTCCCATCTGTGCGCTGCCCTGCGCGGGCGCGTGATGTACGGCGGCGTGACCATGGACTCCCGTCAGGGCGAACTCGCGTGGTTGGTGCATGCGGCGTTGAAACCCTCCGGCGGATCGCAGGTGTTGCCGGGGTTGTCGCTGGCCGCGTTCTCTCTCTCCCTTGCGCCGGGGTGGATTCCCACCATCTCGATCATGTGGAGCGCGGGCGTCATCGAACTCCACTATGACCGCACCCTCGAGAACCCATTGGCGACCGTCAACGGCGGGCCGGAGGCGATCGCCGTGCGGGTTTCGCGGGGTGATACGCTCGCGAGCGCGATAGCGGGAACGCAGTCGGGGGATCGGATCATGAGCATCGAGATCGATCTTCCCTCGGCAGGCGACCTTGCTGCGGTGACCGTCCTGTTGCAGCAGGCGGCACGCGCCTCCGACGAGGAGCTCAAGTCGCTGTTTGATGATAAGGCCGTGGTGATCGGCAACATGCGGTCGGACGCCGGTGATCGGTTCCAGTATCCCGATCGCGGCGAGCAGTTCGGGTGTGTGGCGCACGCGGTCGCGATCGGGAGCATGATGAACGGGCCATACTCCAAGACTCCTACTCCAGCGCTCCTGACGTGGCTCCTTTTCGCCGGTGGCGCCAGCGGGGCGCTCGCGGTGCTCCTGGCGGATCGGGCGTGGCGGCGGGCGCTGCTGGTCTTTTGCGTGCTCGCCATGTGGGGATCGGCCATTCTTGCGTGTTATCATGGCCAGGGTCTCGTGATCGATCCGTGGCTTCAGGGGCTGGCGGTGCTCGCCGGGGCGTTGCTTTCGTGGTTGATCGCTGGGCAGGTACGGGCGGTCATCATGCTCAAAGGAAGGCTGGTGTGACATGGGGCGGTTACATTTTTCGCGAGGCATGAAGCGTACGTTGCTGGCGATGGCGTGTGCGCTCGCGGCGAGCAGCGCGGCGAGCGCCGTCGTGTTCACGGCTTCTTTTCTGAGCACGGAACTGGAGCCGGACAAGCAGATCGCCGGATGGAATCACCGCATCGTGCGGTTCAAGTGGGACGGCACAACCCGTTCGGCGGTGCTCTTCGGCGCGGGGCCCAATGTCGGCGCGAGCGACGTCGGGTACGGCGAGTACACGGTGCACAGTGAAGGCGACGGTACCGGGTCGGTCCCGGCTGAACGCCCGGAGTGGATCGTCCACTCCGGCTATGCCGCGATGCGCGGCTGGTTCCCAATCATCCGGACGAGCGTGGTCAGGGCGGTGTCTGATTCCACAACGATCATTGTTGAGAGGGATGCGCTCGGCGGCATGGACCGCGTCTATCTCTGGGAGGGAACGAGCGCCGCGGTCGAGGTGCTCAAAGGCGAAAAGCAGACCATCGCCCTTTCGCAGGGCGAGTTTGTCGAGGTGAAGTCGAGCGGAAAGGATGTGGGAAAGACTCGGAAGGCGAGTTTCCAGGAAGACGCTCGGGCCCGCGATTTCGTGGCGCAGGTTGTGGGGCAGAAGAAGTACGAAGAAGTGGTGAGGGATGTGATCTATCCGTGATGGGGTGGCCGCGGGGCGCGGTGAGCGCCCCATCACTTCAGGAGATCGAACATGGGATTCGGCACAACCGTTCAACGCGTTGGAGTGTTGCTGGCGATGGCGATGAGCGCTGCGGCGCAGCCCGAGACAACAAGGTTGGTGCTGCCCGAAGGGGAGTTGCGTGAGTTTCCCGTTACCAAAGTGAACTTGTACGCGAGTGTCACTAAGAAGGAGGCGTTGGTCGACGTCGACAACGGACCAGCGGCGACGATGCGTCGGCGCTTTCATGTGCTCTTCGGCGGTGACGGCGCGGATCCGGCCCGCGATGGCGTCGGGAAGGTCACCGACGACAGTGATAATGACACCAGCAATGGCGTATCGCATCCGGCGTGGGTGATCGAGAGCAGCGCCACACCAACCGAGGCCCGCGGATATGCGGTCGCACGCGGCTGGTATCCCATCATCCGAACCAGCGTTGTTCGTGCCGTGTCCGACTCGACGACCTTCTTTGTGCAGGTTTACCCGGCCGACGGAAGCGGTGGTCTCGAAACCCACCGCGTGCTGTTGCTCAACGGCACCTCGGTCAAGGTGTACGACCTCGGCACCGGCACGCTGAAGGCAACGCTCACCGAGGGGCAGTTCGTCGAGGCGAAGCGAAAAGCAAATGGAACGATTACGTGGAGCGCGGCCAAGAGTTTCCATGCCGAGCCCGGCGCGGAGGTCGCCGGTTTTCGCAAATACGTCAATATCGTGCTGGCAAGGCCGGGAGCGCTCGAGCTGATGAAGATTCCCGATTGAGCGCCGTGGTGCGGGGCTACTCCACCGTAACGCTCTTCGCCAGGTTCCTCGGCTTGTCCACGTCGTGCCCGCGCAGTTTCGCCGCGTGGCACGCGAGCAGTTGCAGCGGGATCACCGTGATCAGCGGGCTGAGCGGGTCGGAGATGTCGGGGACATAGAAGACGTCGTCCGCGTGACGCTTGATGTTCTGGTCACCCTCGGTGGCGACCGCGATGACGCGCCCGCCGCGGGCCTTCACCTGCTCGATGTTCAGCATCACCTTGTCGTACTGCGGCCCCTTGTTGGCGATGAAGACCGCGGGCATGCCGTCGTTGATGAGGGCGATCGGGCCGTGCTTGATCTCGGCGGCGGGCATCCCCTCCGCGTGGATGTACGAGATTTCCTTGAGTTTCAGCGCGCCTTCCAGCGCGACGGGGTAGTTGTACCCGCGGCCGAGGAAGAGCCAGTTCTCGTTGCGGCAGTATTTCTCCGCGACGCGCTTGATGTGGTCCGCCTCGGCGAGCGCCTTCTCGATCATCTCGGGGACGCGCGCGAGTTCTTCGAGCATGACCTCGCACGCATCGGTGGACATGAAGCGCCGCCGCGCGAGGAACAGGCTGATGAGCGCGAGCACCATCACCTGTCCGGTGAAGGCCTTGGTGGAAGCGACGCCGATCTCGGGGCCGACGCGGAGGTAGACGCCGGCGTCCGTCTCGCGCGCGATCGACGAGCCGACGACGTTGACCGCGCCCATGGTGAGCGCGCCGCGTTCCTTGGCTTCGCGGAGGGCCGCGAGCGTGTCGGCGGTCTCGCCGGACTGGCTCACCGCGATCAGCACGGTCCCCTCGACGATGATGGGGTTGCGGTAGCGGAACTCGCTGGCGTACTCGACCTTCGCGGGAATCTTGGCGAGGTCTTCGATCAGGTACTGCCCGATCATCGCGGCGTGGTAGGCGGTCCCCTGGCCCGTGAGAACGATCTGCCGGGCGCGGACGAGTTCGCGCGCGTAGTTGGCGACGCCGCCCAGCACCACCTGCCCCGCGTGCTCGTCGATCCGGCCGCGCATGGTGGTGCGGAGCGCCTCGGGCTGCTCGAAGATCTCCTTCATCATGAAGGTCTCGAAGGCGCCGAGCTCGATCTGCTCCAGTTCCAACTCCAACTGTCGAATCTTCGGGGTGACGGGGACGTTGTCGATGGTGCTGGTGCGGAACTCTTCGCGCGTGATCTTGCAGACCTGGTAGTCGTCGAGTTCGAAGACCTGGGTCGTGTGGGCGACAATGGCGCTCGCGTCGGAGGCGACGACGAACTCCTTGTCGCCGATGCCGACGATCAGGGGCGATCCCTTCCGCGCGACGACCAGCGCGTCGGGCTCCTTCTCGCAGATGACCGCGATGGCGTAGGCGCCGCGGATCTCGCGGAGCGCGCTCTGCACCGCGGTCTCGAGGTCGCCGTCGTAGAGTTCGCTCACGAGCATCGCGAGAACTTCGGTGTCAGTGTCGCTGGTGAAGCGATGGCCCTTTTCCTGGAGGTAGGTCTTGAGCGGGGCGTAGTTCTCGATGGTGCCGTTGTGAATGATGGCGATGCCGTGCGTGTCGTCGCGGTGGGGGTGTGCGTTGCGCTCGGAGACATCGCCGTGGGTGGCCCAGCGCGTGTGCG
>JAGVLZ010000354.1 GCA_020054055.1 Phycisphaerales bacterium | reverse complement strand
CTTCCGATCTGCCGCGCCGCGCACGCTCTTTTCGATGATGTTGTCCCCCAGCACGACGCACACGCGCCCGCCCGCCGCGAACGCTTCCCCCTGACGCAGCGCGTCGGCAATCCCGCCCTCGCCTTCCTGCGTGGCAAACTCCAGCCGCGACAGCCCGAGCGCCCGCCCATCGCCCAGCACCCGACGGAACGCGGCGATGTGCCCCGACCCCGTCACCACCAGCACCTCAGTGATCCCCGCGTTGACAAGGCACCCGATCGGGTACATCACCATCGGCCGGTCGTGGACGCGCAGCAGGTGCTTGTTCACCTCGAGCGTCAGCGGCCGAAGCCGGGTCCCGAGGCCGCCCGCCAGCACAATTCCTTTCATTCACGCAGTGTATAGATGGTTGATGGCCCGAACCGCTGCTCCGCGCCGCCGCCTCGATCAACTATTCGGCGGCCAGCCACGACTCCTCATCGCCCAACTTCAACGAGAGAGGATTGTCGGCGTGCCGGCGATACCCCGCTCGATCCCGTCGCCGTCGGCCGCCGCGCGCCGCATTTAATGTCCACGGTCCACTGTCCACTTTCCCTCTTGGACGTATGATGCACGAGTCCCCAGGGTGTAGCTCAGCTTGGTAGAGCGCGGGGTTTGGGTCCTCGAGGCCGCAGGTTCGAATCCTGTCACCCTGATTGGTTCGACAAAAATAATGATAGGGGAACGTCAGGGGGTTTGACCGATCGTTTCCGCCTGAATTCTGGCATGTGGGAGGCTTTTCCACAAGCGGACGGCCCTCGGCAGGGCCGCCCGGGAACCAAATAACCAGAAAACTCCTTGACCGGACCCCTTTTCGGGGCGACATTATCGGCTGAGGGAGTTCTTCGATACGTCATCCAAGGCCCATCGGCCTTGGAGTTTTTCAGGAGAGAAGAGACATGAGCAAGATCGTTCTCAGCGCCAGCGTCGTGGTTCTCGCTGCGGCTTCCGCAGCCAGCGCTTTTACTCCGACCAACAACGCCGTCAGCGACCGGGCGACGCTCGGCGTCGGCACGACCATGTCGCCACTCGACATGAGCGCACTGCCGTACCTCAACGGCTTCCTCACCACCAGCAACTCCTATTCGCAGGCCTTCGCGGGCTCGGGCGGGAACTATTCCGGCACCCTGAAGGTTGAAGTTTTCGGCAACCAGGGCACTCCCGGCCCCGGCCTCAACGACCTGCTCATGATCTACACCTTCACCGGCGACGGCGCTCCGCTCACCCGCGCCAACGGCGCTGAGGACTTCGAGTTCGGCGTCGATACCTCCGTCGAGATCGACTACTCCGACCTCGTCGCCGCGACGCACGGCAAGATCACCGGCGAGTCGTCCCTTCAGGCCGGTCAGCTGGACCCGCTCGTCACCGTGAATGATTTCGTGTCGAGCAACGACACGTTCAAGTTCAACTTCAACCCGGCCGGCGGATCGGGCCGTCTGGTTGAACTCGGCGGCAACACCGGCTCTCAGCCCGGCGCGACCGAAGAGTTCTCCTGGTACGTCCGCACCAACGGCAACACCGCCATCAACTTCGTCGATGTCCGCATCGCCGACTTCGGCTTCGTCACCATCCGCTCGCTCTCCTTCGTCAACAACCCCGGTCAGCCGGACATCAACATCCCGGCCCCGGGCTTCGCGGCCCTCCTCGGCCTCGGCGCTCTCGCCGCCGGCCGTCGCCGCCGCTGATCCGATCGAACAAGAACTCCGGTGCTCCGCCGCCTGATCGCGCCGGGGCACATTCAGCAGACACGTCACACACGGCCGTTATGGAGAGAAGAGATGGCCTCTAAGACTGCACGCAAGGTTCTCGCGATCGGTGGGTTGCTTTCACTCACCGGGTCGGCGTTCGCCGGTTTCAGCGGCACCGTGCTCGAAGTGCTCACCGATCCTGCTTCGTGGATCGGCAACACCCAGATCGCGTCGCTCGACGCTCAGGCAGCGGGATTCAACTACAACCCGAACTCGGGCTACGCCGCGATCTTCTCGAACTTCGAGCTCGACCGCACGCAGGTCCGCACCGATGTCTACCGCGTCGGGCAGATGACCACCATCATGAACGGCCCGAACTCGATCACCCTCAACCCGGATGATCTGGTCTTCGCTTACCGCGTCCGCCTCGTTAACAACTTTCCGGGCCTTACTGTCGAGACCATGAGCGAGGCTCAGGTGGTCGGCGCTCCCGACTTCGGCTTCGGCGAGGACGTGATGGACGCGGACCTGCTCAACGGCCAGGGCTTCGTCACCAACTTGCACAACAACAACCCCGCGGGCGGCAACATCGACGACGCCGACGAGTTCGGCTCGTCCGTCGATTTCGAGTGGCCCGTCAACGATACCGATCAACTCGACAACGGCGATTTCATCACGCTCCTGCTCTTCACCGATCCCGCCAGCATCGGCCGCGGCGTGCTCAACATGAGCGCCCCCCCCGGCCAGTCCGGCGGCATCTCCGGCGTCGCGCAAGCGAACGAAGCGCCCCCGGTCCTCATCCCGATCATCCCCACCCCCGGCTCGGTTCTCCTCGGCTCGATCGGAATGGGCGTCGTCATCGCCTCGCGTCGTCGCAACCGCTGAACTTCGATTAAGAATGTCCTGTTAGCGGCCGCTCAACGAATGTTCGGTCGCGAATTGATCGCGACGGGTTCCCGGGCACCATTTCGGCCGATACGATCTGGTGATCCCGTATGACCCGCCGCATTGCCTTGATCCTGATCCCGGTGCTGTTGTTGATCCCCGTGTGCGCCGCCCGGGGATTTACGCTATTGGACTTCCGCAATCAGGCGGACATCTCGATCAACAAGTGGTATTCGTGGGCGAACCCGGTGACGAATCAACTCCGGTGCCCCGGCGGCGTAGGCACGCCCTTCTCGCTCAGTTACCGCATCGACGCGGGTTTCATGTCCAATCAGTCGCCCGCGGTGCAACAGGAAGCGCCGCTCGCCGTGCTCAGCGCCTTCCAGACATGGAACAGCGCGACGCACAACTTCGTCCGCTTTCACGAATCACCCTGGGGCACCGTCACAAACTGTGACTCGCAGTCCGGCGTCGGATGTCCACTCCCTTGCAGCGTGACGCGCGTGGTCTACGAAGGCCCGCCCTTCGCCGAGTGGTCGCCATGCACCACCGGCGGCCCAACCTTCTGCGCCCCGGCGTGCTGGCCGGAGGCGCCTTGCCCGATTCTCCCCGGATGGGGCGGCAACATCGACATCTTCACAAGGCCCAACGGCTTTTCCATCTGTTCCAACGGCTTTCGCTACGAGATGACCCCCTCGGTCCTCGGCTTCACAGTCGTGCAGCGCGTCGGCGGAGACAAAATCCTCTCCATCGACATCTACCTCAACCAGTCGTACACATGGGCGACAAGCCCGACCGCCGCGCGCACTCCGATTGGCCTCCCGGTGCCATCCTGCGGGAACCGCGCGAATGTCCACGACCCGCTCCGCCCCGCCGACGCCGACGAGGTCTGGCATGTCGTCGCGGCATCCACCGTCTTCGACATCGAAACGGTCGTCCTCCACGAACTCGGCCATGCGCTTGGCCTCGACCACCCCAACGAGGCCTGCGCGCAGAACGCCGCCCAGATCAACCCCTGGACGCACCGCTTCGACCCCTGCAACCAGTTCGATCCCGCCGCCGTCATGGTCGGCGACTACCAGGGCGTCAACCGCGACCTCACCGACGACGACATCGGCGGCATCTCCTTCCTCTATCGCTCGGCCCTCTCCGGCGATCTCGACAGCGACGGCGTGATCTCATTCCTCGACGCGGTCAAGGCGCTCGACTTCGCCGGCAACGTCGTCGCGCCCAACCCCTACGAGGTCGCGCTCCTCGACTTCCGCGTCCGCAACGGCCGCGTCGACGCCGACGAGGCGATGCAGGTCGTCCAGTGGGTCATCGACCCCGACGCGGGCCGACCGAGCGAGGTCGAGAACCTCATCAAGGAAACCGTCGCGAACGGCACGACCCCGCCGACCGCAGTCACCCTCGACGCGACCCACAACCCCGACGACATCGGCCTCTGCCCCGAGTACCGTCTCACCGTGACCATCGACAACCCGGACGCCGTGCGATTCACCGCGTGGGACATCGACCTCGTCTACGACCCCGCGATCTTCACCAACCCGCGCATCTCCAACGGCACCTTCCTCGCCGGCGGCGCGTGGGCCTCTCCAGGCCCCGACGATGGCGTCATCCGCTTCTCCAAGTTCGGTATCGGCATGTTCGACGACGCCACCAACGGCACGCTCGGCACCATCACCTTTGATGTCAACCTCAACGCCGCCGCGGGAAGCCCCGACTCCATCCAGTTCCAGTTCGCCGACGTGCAACTCGTCACTGATACCCCCTTTATCCACAACTACGCCACGCAGATGAACCTCCCCGAGACGCTCACGCTCAATCATCCCGAGGTCATGTCCTACGTCTACGACGCCGACAACGACGGCGCCATCACCGTCGAGGACCTCTACGCCTACTTCATCACGCCGATCGACGTGAACAAAAACATGAACATCACGGACTTCGACCGCCGCACGCTCCAGGATGCGACGCGCCGCTTCGAGCCGCCGGACATCCTCACCGGCCGGTGATCCTTCTTGTGGCACGGGTTTGCAACCCGTGTCTTCCGCCTCACTCTACAACTTCTGCTTCCTTTCCCTCTCAACTCAACGCTGGTCCAGTATCATTCGCGCGTGCCCCGCCCGCCCATCATCCCGGATCGCGTCAATATCCTCCTCGTCGGCGGCGGCGGCCGCGAGCACGCGCTCGCCTGGAAACTCAAGCAATCCAAGCGTCTCGGCCGCCTCTTCACGACTCATCCGCAGAACCCCGGCCTGGCCGCGCTCGCGCGCCCGATGGACGCCCCGTTCTCCACGAAAGAGGCCTACCGCGTTGCCCAGTTCTGCATCCGCGAGAAGATCGACCTCGTGATCGTCGGCCCGGAAGAGCCGCTCGCGGAGGGGATCGCCGACGCGCTGACCAATCCCGACGTGCTCGTCTTCGGCCCGACCAAGGCCGCCGCGATGCTCGAAGCGGACAAGGCCTGGTCCAAGCGCCTGATGCGCTCTTCGCTCATCCCCACCGCCGAGGCAAGGTTTTTCAAGGACGCGAAAGAGGCCGCGAAATACATCCGCTCGCGCGAGGAGACCGAGTCGCACGTCGTGAAGGCCGCGGGGCTTGCCAAGGGCAAGGGGGTCATCGTCTGCAAGAACGGCCCGGAGGCCCTCGACGCCATCCGCCGCATGTTGATCGAGCGCGAGTTCGGCGACGCGGCCGACGAGATCATCATCGAAGAACGACTCGAAGGGCCGGAGGTCTCCGTCTTCGCTCTCACCGACGGCCGCGACCTGGTCATCCTCGACGCCTGCCAGGACCACAAGCGACTTCGAGAAAACGATGAAGGTCCGAACACCGGCGGCATGGGCGCCTTCTCACCCACGCCGCTGATGAACGCAAAGTTGATGAACGAGGTCCAGGGCAAGATCCTCGTCCCGACCATCGACGCCCTCCGCCGCGAAGGCATCGAGTACCGCGGCCTGCTCTACGCGGGCATCATGCTCACCCCCGCCGGCCCGAAAGTCCTCGAGTTCAACGTCCGCTTCGGCGACCCGGAATGTCAGACGCTCGTGCCGCGCATGAAGGGGGACCTGCTCCCCCTCCTCTGGGCGTGCGCCGCGGGTCCCGGCGCACTCGCGAACGCCGACGATGTGGAGTGGGATTCGCGCCACTCCTGCTGCATCGTCCTCGCGTCACCGGGCTACCCCGAGAATCCGCGCGTCGGACTGCCCATCGAAGGGATCGCGGAGGCGGAGAAACTCCCCGATATCCGCATCTTTCACGCAGGCACGACCCTTCCCACACTCGGGAAGAGCGAGTCTTCGAGTGAATCCCGTGGTCGAGCGCCCGGCGCGCCGCTGACCTCCGGCGGCCGAGTCCTCAACGTCGTCGCCCTCGGCTCATCGCTCCGCGAAGCACGCGACAAGGCACTGTCCGCGGCAGACCTGATCCAGTTCGAGGGCAAGCAGGTGCGACGCGATATTGGCGCGAAGGCCTGACTCGTCGAGCCGCCGCCTCACACCCGATCCAGCCGTGCATACTGCAAAATCAGCGTCTTCACCCCCGTCTGCAGGAACGCGATCGTCGCCCGTCGGTTCACGCCGAGGCCCGTGACGCTCTGCACCGTGCCAACGCCGAACTGTGGGTGGCGGACTTTGCAACCTGTTGGGTACTGCGGATCGTCCTTTGGCGACGAGCCCCGCGCGCCAGCAAGGGGATTGCTGCGCGTCGTGGGCGCTCCCGGTGTCCCTCCCCCCCGGCTCACGCCGGACCCTCTCCCAAGGGGAGGGGGAGGCAAATCAAAGTCCGCCCATGCCTCACTCTCATCGCGCAGCGTCACGCCGTCCTTCGGCAGTTCGCCGAGGAAGCGTGAGGGGATCGTCCGCTCGCGCAGCCCGCGGATCGCCCGGTACTTCGCGCTGGTGATCAGCAGGCGGCGCATCGCGCGGGTGATGCCCACGAAGCAGAGCCTTCGTTCTTCCTCGGGGTCGCCGCTCGGGTCTTGCAGCGCGTGCGTGCTGGGCAGCAGCCCCTCCTCCAGGCCGATCATCGCGACCGCAGGGAACTCCAGCCCCTTGGCCGCATGGAG
>JAGVLZ010000209.1 GCA_020054055.1 Phycisphaerales bacterium | reverse complement strand
CGCAAACTCCTCACCATCCTCAACACCATCCTCGCCACAGGAAACCCATGGAACCCCAAACCCATCAATCATCCTTGACAATCAACACAGCCGCTCTGTAGTGAATGTCTTTGGTCTTTGGTCTTCGGTCTTCAATCCAGATGGTTCGCCATCTTCGTGCTCTTTGGCAGCACAAAGGACATGCTCCGCATCATCAGGTACATCAGTCGCGTCTTCATCGGCACGTTGCCCGTCTCGCAGACGGACTTGAGCCCCTTGAGGATCGAGGGCCAGCCGCCGTCGATCTGCTTGTAGGTCTTGCCCTTGGGATTGAGTTTCGTGTGTGTCACCGTGACCTTGGTCCGGCCGACGCCCGCTGCGACGATCTCCCACGTCACGAGCGAGTAGTCATCGGGGAGCGTCGTGAACTTGAAGGTCTGGACAAAGCGCCCCACGGAGCCGCCGCTGGGCGGGGATGATTCGACGATCTCGCCGCGAACGAAGACGCGTTTCCGCGGCTTGTCGTGCCACAGGTACTTCTTCCCCGGCGTCGCGTTGTCGAGCACGCAGTCGAACATGTGGCGCTGGATGCGCCCGGTGGAAGTCACCTCGTCCCACACACGCTGCACCGGCGCCTCGATGTCGATGGAATACACCTTGTCAGCCACGAGCGTTCTCCTGGTTGGTGCGGGACCGGGGAGTGTGCCTCCCCGATGGAACTTTCTCAAGACGGCGCTTGAGCGTGAGGAGCGCGCCCGCCCAGCGTCCCTCGAATCGGCTCACCCATCGCTCATAAATCGCGCGGATCGGCACCGCGTTGAGATAGTTCAGCACCATCCGCCCCTCCCGCCGCGCCACGACCAGCCCGGCGTGCTGGAGCACCTCGAGGTGCTGCATCACCGCGAAGCGCGAGAGGCCCGGGAAGGCCATGACGAGTTCACCCGTGGGAGTCCCGGCTTCGCCGCGGTGCTCCGCTTCTCGCAAAAGATCGAGGATGTGCCGACGATCCGCGTTCGCGAGCGCTTTCCAGACCGAGTCGAGTTGGTCGGGTTCCGGGGTCATTGATATGTGATGAAGATATCACCTATTCCACGTTTGTCAAGGGCGCATGGGCCCGATTTTTTCGATTCGTCAACCATCTACAATCCGCCCCCGGTCCGGGGCGGCCGCGGGGCCGGGGGAAGCCAGCCGAGTGCAGGCGAACACACGAGGGTCTTTCGATGACGCAGAATGTCCTGGTTCTTGGCGGCGGCAAAGTCGGCAAGTCGGTGGCGGAACTTCTTCTGGGGTGCGGCCGGGGCGCGTACCGGGTCACCCTCGCCGACCGCGATGCGGGCAACCTGAAACTGGCGGAGACCAACCTCGCGCGGTTGAAGACGCTGGTGCGTCACCCGGTCGAGTTCACGACGCGGCGGGTGGATGCGGGCGACCCCGCCGCGGTGCGCGAGGCGTTGAAGGGCCAGCACTACATCGTCTGCATGCTGCCCTACGACCTCACCCGCGGCCTCGCCGAGATGGCCAACGAGATGGGAGTCCATTACTTCGACGTGACCGAGGACGTGAAGGCGACGGAACAGGTGCTGAAGATCCAGCGCGAGAAGCGTGCCCGGGTCGCCCTGGTGCCGCAGTGCGGCCTCGCGCCGGGGTACATCGCGATCGCCGCGAACGATGTGGCCAAGGACTTCGAGGAGATCCACGACCTGAAACTCCGAGTCGGCGCGCTGCCGCAGTACCCGACGAACTCGCTGAAGTACAACGTCACTTGGTCCACGTCGGGGCTGGTGAACGAATACTGCGAGCCGTGCAACGTCATGCTCGACGGCGAGGTGGTGAAGTGCCCGGCACTGGAGGGGTTGGAATGGTTCTCGTTCGAGGGGGTCGAGTATGAGGCGTTCTATACGTCGGGCGGCGTGGGAACCCTCATCGAAAGTCTTGCCGCTCAGGGCAAGGTCAAAAAGGGCGAGACGAGCATCGCGTACAAGACCATCCGCTACCCCGGCCATCGAGACCTGATGAAGTTCCTGCTTCAGGACCTGCGCTTCGGGCTGGACGAGGCGAAGCCGACGCCCAAAGGCAACCGATTCGACCGAAAGGCGTGCGTCGATCTTCTCGACTATGCGATCCCGCACGCCTCGCAGGATGTGGCGGTGATCTTCATCAACTGCATCGGGATGCGTCGAGGCCGGCGCGAGCAGCAGAACTTCCGCCGGAAGGTCCGTGCCGCCGAGGTCTTCGGCCGCACATGGCCCGCGATCGAACTCACCACCGCCGCCGGTGTCTGCGGCATGGTCGAACTGCACCGCACCGGCAAACTCCCGGCGACGGGGCTGGTGAAGCAGGAAGACTGCCCGCTCGAAGAGTTCAACAACACGGTGTTCGGGCTGGGGTTCGAGGGGCCGGAAAGGATCGAGGCGGCGGTGAAGGGCTGAATGCCCTCGACCCTTCCGAGCGGACCCCCTTTGACGGCGACATTCCGGCGATGGGCCTTCCGATCCACGTCCCCGAATCCGAACTCGTGGGCTCCCGCCATCGCGGCGGGATCAGACACGCTGATTGGACCCCATCGACTTGCACGCTTTCAGCCGACCGGGAGCGGCGCTCGAAGACTCGCTCTGGTCCCCGGCTACGAACGACCAGGCTTCCGACGTGAAGACCAGCACCGGCACCGACCCCGCGTCACTCCTTCTCAATCAGCCCCGCGATCTTCAGCGTCCTCATCGCCTCCAACTGGCTCTTGCGGAGCAGGCGCAGCACCGAGAGGTCCGCGATGCCCACTTTGCCGTCGGAGGGGGGCTCGCCCGCGAGGTCGTGCATCGAGGCGAGCACATCGGCCGCAGTCATCAACTCCGGCGAGCGGGCGATGGCGTAGGCCTCCTCATCGGCGTCCTTCCGCTGCTCGACCTTGTGGACGAATCCCTTGGCGATCAGGTGCTGCAGGACGCGCTGCACGATGACCTCCGACGTGGCGGTGCGGCGGGCGAGTTCCTCCGTGGTGCAGGGCCTGCCCTCCTCGAAGCGCTGCGAGAGGGCCCGCATGATGACGACGCCGAGGGCGGGATCGACGATCGGGTGGTCCGTCATTCGGTCGAGGAATCGGTGCCGCCCGGAGGCGACGGTCTGTACCGAATACGTCACCTCGAAGCCGAAGAGGACGATGAGCCAGGTGATGTAGACCCACATCAGGAAGATGGGCAGGAGCGCGAGCGAGCCGTAGACCGCGATCTGGCCGCCGGTCTTGGGATCGACGAGGTAGGCGACGAACCAGGTCAGCGCCGCCTTGGCCCCTTCCCACAGCACGGCGGCGATGAACGCGCCGATCGCCGCGGGCTGGAGCCTGATCCGCGCGTTGGGCATCTGCCAGTACGCGAGCAGGACGAGCAGCCAGGTGATGCCCACGGTGCTGACGATCCGCAGCGGCGTGCCGATCCAGGGCGAGATGTCCGTGAGCGTCTGAACAACCGTGCGGCTGAGGACGAATCCGCCCACCAGCAGGATCGGCCCCGCGACCAGCAGCGTGAAATACGCGGGCAGGCGCGTCCGCAGGCTCCGCCCCGTCGGCGCGCGGCAGATCGTGTTGAAGGCCTGCTCCACCTGGATGACCAGCGACAGGGCCGCGTAGATGAGCACGAGCACGCCGACAATCGTGATGACGCTGAAGTTGATCCCCTGGATGCGCGAGACGGTCTTGTCGATGAACTCCTGGAGCGTGTCGGAGAGCCGCGTCGAATGATCTTCCGCGAGTTCTTCGAGCGTTGGCTGCGCGGGGGGGTCCCTGTCCGGTTGTTTCTCCGCGGGCGGCTCCGCTTCCGGGTTCGCGGGAGGCTCGGCGGGGGGCGTGTCGGTCGCAAGGTCGGGGAGCGTCAGTTTCGACGGGTCCTGGCCGTCGGAGGACAACTGGATCTTGTCGATGCCGGTGTATTCGAGGAGTTGCCCGAGGGCGTTCTTCATGTCCTTCTCGCTGAGGAAGGCCTTGAAGATGACGAGCGAGATGACCAGAACGGGGATGAGGCTGAAGAGGGTGCGGTAGGCGAGGGCGGCGGCCATCTCCGGCGCGTTGTCGTTGATCAGCCGCGTCCAACCGAAGCGCGCAAGATCAATGAGGAACCCGGTGTAGGTGCCCCGCGTGCGTGGTGTGTTGTTGGAGGGATCGCTCATGTGCGGAGTCGTGGCGGGGGCTCGGCCAGCGGGAAGCCCGCGCGCTTGGGCTTGGCAGGCTCG
>JAGVLZ010000218.1 GCA_020054055.1 Phycisphaerales bacterium | reverse complement strand
GGCTTCACCGTCCGCGTCCTCCCCCGCGACGACAGACTCGTCGGCACCATGGTCCCGGGCCTCATCACCTGGTACCAGCAGGACGACTCCGGCGCTCACTTTGATCCCGGCGACGCCTCCAAGTACGCCGCGGCGAAAGTCAGCGGCGTGATGGCGGTGCACTGAATCTCGTCAGCACAGGAGCGGCACGTCGCCCTTTTCCGCCGCACGCCGCAAACCTTGGTCGAATGTCGCGAGAGGTAACTGTTCACGAATGGCCAGTTCTATGTAGGCCGCGTCGTATCCCGACAATCCGAAACGATCCGCAATCGCCAAGGTAGCCCTCAGCAGCCTGGGCAGGAGGCTCCTTTCAACGGAAATAGGCTGGACGATAAGCCACCCGATGAACTCGTTTCTCTCATTCTCGTTCATCCGTCGAGTTCGAATCGCGGTCGCCATGAAGTTCGTTACTTCATAGGACCAGATAGCGGGGACGATCGCCTTCCCCGCGGCAGTTGCCTCGAATACTTTGGCCGACGATTCATTCAGCGCGGTCTTGTAGCACCACGAGAGAGTCACGGAAGCGTCGAGAACAAACGCGCTCACCGACGCCCCTCATTCTTCATCGCGATGATCTGCTCGATAGTGAGAGAACCGTTCCTCTCCCGAAACGCCTGCATCCATGCGAGGTCCGCTTCGGGATCACGCCTCTCGCCACCATGCAACGGCGCGATCACCGCGACCGGCGCGCCGTCACTCGTGACCGTGAACTCCTCGCCTTGCTTCAGGCGTTCGAGGAGTCTTTGCCAGTCTCCGCCCAGGTCAGAAACGTTGATCGTCGCCATGCGGGAATCGTAGTCGCAAAAACCCTTCGAGTCGCTCCCCCCTCACCACCCGCCCACGCACACGCTCGCCACCAGAACCGTCGCGATCATCACCGCGAACGCCGTCTTCAGCACCGTCGCAACCAATCGACCGAAGAACGCCCCCCACCCCACGCGACGGATCTGTTCCATCGTCCGACCATCGACCGACAACTCCAGCACGGCCGCCGCCGCGCCCGAACCGATCGCCGCCCCGAGCACCGTTCCCACGATGGGAATGGGAAGAACAAACGTGCCGACGATCCCGCCGAGAACTCCCCCAACAATCGCCCCCATCGCCGCGCGCTTCGACCCACCCGCCTTCTTCGCCCCGACCGCCCCCGCCGCAAGTTCCGCGACCTCAGCGAGCAGCGCCATCACCGCCGCCGTGATGATCGCGCTCCACGACAAAAGTTCCGGCCGCCACGCCTCGATCCCCAACGCGCCGAGCACCATCAGCCACGTCCCCGGCAAGCCGAGCACTGTCAGCGCCACGCCGATCAGACAGCCAAGGCTCAAGATGATTCCGGCAAGCATCGCCACGGGGAGTCACCACAGGGGGCATGGAGCATCACGGAGGAATCCAGGGAAACGATCAGCCTGAACGTTCTTCGGATTCATCCGCGACTGGTTCTGCTTCGTTCGTCGCCGCATCTTCTTCCTCCGGCGGCGGCGGCTCGTAGTTCGGGTGAAGTTTTTCCATCTCCATCAGCCAATCCTCGAGCGGCGAGTACCGCAGCAGGTCGAACTTCATCTCCTTCGAGCCGTCCGCCAGCGTGATGTACACGAAGTACTTGTGCCAGTCGCGCTTATCGACCTCCGCGACCTCCGACGGCACGAACGACCTCCCGCTCGGCAGGAACAAACGATGCTCCGACGGATCGTACGAGTACGTCACCCCTCGGCAGCGCACCAGAAACAGACCAAGCCACGCCGCCCCGCCGAACCCCACCACGAGGAAGAGATACTGGAGCGGGATGTCGTACGCCGCGAGCGGCTTGGGGGCATTCGTCTTGCCCAGCGTCACCATCAGACCATCGAGCGTCGTCTGAGGATCGGCGAACATCGTGGTCGTCGTCACGCCGATCGACCCCCCGGCCTTCGCCATCGCATCCGCGTTCTCGCGCGTCAACCCCGCGAGGCTCGTGATGCGCGAAAGTGAAAGCAGCCACGCGTGCCTGAGCGCCTCGCACGACTGCGATTGCTGCGCATTCGCCGCCTCCAACCCCGCGAGCGCCGCCGCCGGATCCTCGACCGATGAATCGCTCAGCAGACGCCCCGACTTGCTCAGGCATTCGAGGTACGCCCCCAGCGCGTACTCCGCGTGGTGCCGCCCGCGCGCGGGATACACCCAGAACGCGTCGATCGCCGCCCACACCCCAAGCCCCGCGAGCAGCACGAGGAAGAGGAGCATCTTGAACGTCCACTTGTTGTTCAACGTGGTTGTCAGTCGCGTGCCTTCGCTCATCGTCGCTCCGGGTCAATCGTTGTGCTACGACGCAGAACACGCCGCGGCGTCATCCATCATCGTCCAGACGGGTCCACGCACTTGCCCACCACCCCTCCGCCCACGCTCGCCCCTCCCGCGTCCGCATCAGCCCATCGAATCCACCCTCCGAAACACGCCGAACCGGGATCCTCGGCGTGCGCTCCCGCTGCCACGCCACCGCCCGACTCAGCCAGTTCCCATGCAGCAGCCGAGCCTTCGCCCCGGCTTCCAGAAAATCCTCCCGGCGTTGGAACAACCGACCGAACACGCCTCGCCCTCCCCTTTCAGGGCCGCAGTATAGGTGGGCGTCCGGGTGTCTTGTCGCCGCGACACTGGTTCAGTTTGACGGTGGCACGGGCTTCCAGCCCGTGCGGTTTTCGTCAAACTGAACCAGTGCCGTCGCCCCCGATGAACACCGTACAGGCGCCAACGCCGCACCGCCGCCGATGCAACTCCCGAGAACTACAATGGAACAACCTACACCGTCGATCGCCCATCGACCGCAAAAAGGAGCCAACCGCCATGTTCCGCCTCACGACTCGTCAGCCGACCCCCCGCACCGCCCGTTCAGCAAAGGCGGCGGCCGCCTGCGGCCTGATGATCGCCCTCGCCTCCACCACCGGCTGCAATAACGCCGGCGAAGGCGCCCTCTCAGGCGCGGGACTCGGCGCC
>JAGVLZ010000011.1 GCA_020054055.1 Phycisphaerales bacterium | reverse complement strand
GGATAGACGTGCTTGCCGGTGCCGTCGACGACGGTGCCGCTGGCAAGGCGCGGCGCCGGCCCCTTGCCCACCGCGGTGATCTTTCCATCCGCGAAGGCGACAAAGCCCCCGTCGATCGTGTCGCCCGAGACGGTGTGGACGGTCGCGTTCTCGATCGCGATGGGGGCGGCCTGCTTCGGCGGGGCCTTGATGCCGAGGTCCTGGGCGAATGCAGGGGCGGAGATGAGTGTGAGGAGAAGATAGAACCGAATTGTATTCATCAAACTATCCCTCTAAGGCATGCATGATCGGCTCATCCTCCGATTCGGATTAAGGTGCCGTTGCGATGGTTTCGGAATAGTGCATATCATCATCGTCTCCCCAAACTCCGTTAGGGCCGGCGCTTTGGATCGTAATCGCTTTGCCGGAATGGGCCGATCCGATCTCGATGCGCATCTGGACGCCCCACCCGTCCAGCCGCGCCGGCGCCGCATAGGAATTCCATGCCACAACGTCATCAAAGCTCGAAACCTCCGCATGGGCTTCTAGCGCGTGTCGAAGTTCCCTGGCTGCAATCGCCATATGTGTATGAGTCCTGTTTTTTGAAGATACCGTTGGAAAGACAAGCAGTGCGACGAAGACGACAACCACAAACCCTGCAATCACTCGGAGCGCAATCCAAAGCCAGCGACCCATGGTTCACCACCTCGGCGGCGGGTTCCTCTTATGGCGATCATGCCGCCACTGCTCTTGGCGCCGCCTGACCTCTTCTCGCTCTTGCTGTTCCTGGGTGGTGAGCGGACGCACCCTCCAGCGGTCGTTCGAAGGATCATCCAAGAATTCTTCCGAAAAATTCCGACAGTCATTCACTCCCGGACAATATCCCATCCTCCTGCCATCGGCTTCCTTCATGTGCCTGAGCATTTCTTTGTCGTCCTGGCAGCCCTGCGACTTCGTCCGCGCAGCTCCCGTGCCGTCATTGTCGCGATCGTGATAGATGATCCCATTCCCGTCATTCCGAGGATCGACATTCGTGGGGTTGCCGCCGCAAGTTGAAGAAGATGATTCGGAGATGCCGGTGCCCCCGAACGAGACGCAGTGTTTGCCTGTCTTTCTGGAACAATCGTCAGACCATGTGTCAACACAGACGCGACGATGCGTCCCGCCAATCCGTTTGGTGTCTTCAATCCACGCATCCAAGCCAAGCGGGTCCACATGTCGCATTGGATTGCTGGCGACATACGCCACCCCGTTACCCACGCCCATCGCATCTCCCCAAACACCGATCGTGTCCCGCTGAATGAATCGACCGATGCTTGGGTCGTACATCGCCGCCGCCGGCGCTGACGCGATGAGAACAACGACCATTCCGAGCAACAAGGCCAATGTATATCGCATGGTTCTGTTCCGTGGGTCGTCACAAGTGTATCAGCGGGGCCTTCCCGGGGGCGGGAGGGTCGGCGTGGGACTCTGGGGTATTCGCGGCTGGAAGCCGCCGGGTTGCGATGGTTGTCTCGGAATCCATGCCTCGGGCGAGGTCGGCCGCGATCGCTGGGCAGATCCCGCACGAATCTTCGCCATTTCTTTGCTGACCGCCTCCGCGAGGAACCCGAGATTGATCTTGCAGTCCGGATCGAGGCGGTGGGCTGTGGAGTATGCCTCCTGCGCCTCGGAAAGGCGTTCGAGATCCGCAAGGCTATGCCCCCGCGTCACGAAAAAGAGGGCAAGCTCCTGCTGAGGCGACAGCGGCTTGAGGAAGTTCCCGAAAGCGACCTCTTCTTCGGTGATCTTGAACGGCCATTCCCGGTAATGATCGTCGGGCGGCGTAAGCAGGCCGCGGCTCGTGCATTCGATGTTGAATGACTCGGCTGGGCTCTCCCACTTGGCGTAGGCGTGCGCCTTGGTCGTTACCAGCTTGAGCGGATAACCAAGCCGTCGCCCGACGGCCACATAAAGCACCGGCATTGAGATGCACGTTCCGCTCTTCGTACCGCTCGTCAGGCCGTGGACAAAGACGCTCCGTGAATCCGCGAAGTTCGGCTGGAGCACTCTGTCTGGATCGTACTGCACACCGCAGTCGAGTTGAAGCACTGTCACCAATGTCATCATGCGGAAGTAGCCTTCCGAGTTTTCGAAGTCCGGTGGATTCTGGAGGAACTTGTAAAAATTCCGATCCGTCTCCCGCTTCACAAGGAAAGCCCACTCATCGATCGTCGCGAGCACGGCCCTCGGATCGACGCTCTCGAATCCTGGCAGACCCTCTGCACACGCGAGGTTCATCGCCGCGATGTCGGTCTTCGCTAGTTCGTCCGGCGTGAGGCCGAGCAAGTCAAAGCGAGAAGGAAGTTCCCCCTCTATTGCAGACGCTGACGCCAGGGGCGCCAGGGGTTCGGTCACTCGAGCAGATTTCTCGTGCGATGCGAACGACGCCAAGCCAACTACAGCGCTGAGGAACGCAAGCCCCACAATGACAGGTGCGATCCATCGTCGAGATGGACGGGCCTGAGAAGCAGAAGAATCGTCAGTACGACGAGTCATTGACTTGAAGTGAAAGAGGCTGCCGCGGAGGGAGTAACGAAATCCTAGATTGTCTCAGTTCTGGAAGAAACAGTTCAATGCGCAGCCGCAGTCGCCCGCGTGGGTGGTGTTGGGGTCGAGGCCGTTGGTGACCATCCAGAGGTAGTGACGTTCGAGGGCGACCTTCATGGCGTGCTCGCGCGCCTCGTCGATGTCCGCGCCGTGGCCGACCGGGACGAGCATCCCGCCGCGTCCACCCGAGGTGAACCACTCGGTTGGCGGCGGCTCATCGGCCTGCACGCCCTGGCGTCCGCGTCCCGACTTGCCTTCGCCCCCCGCGAAGCGTCCCTCGCCCTCCGGCTGTTTCTTCAGCAGTTTCTGGATGATCCGCTGCCGCTCCGCCGCCCCCTTCGTGCGCATCTCCGCGTCGCGCGCGATCGAGAAATACTCGCGCCCGTCGATGTACGTCGCTTCACAGCGGGTGAACGTGCTCAGCGGGTCGGCCGACCAGATCACAAAGTCGGCGTCCTTGCCGGGTTCGAGCGAGCCGGTCATGGCGTCGATCTTCAACTGCTTCGCGGGGTTGATGGTGACGAACTTCAGCGCCTCGGCCGGTTCGATGCCGCCGTACTTCACGGCCTTGGCCGCTTCGAGATTCATCCGCCGCGCGAGTTCGTCGGAGTCGGAGTTGAAGGAGACGAGCACCCCCGCGTCGTGCATGATCGCGCCGGCGTAGGGGATCGCGTCGATCACCTCGAACTTGTAGGCCCACCAGTCGGAGAAGCACGAGCCGCCGATCGCGTTCTCACGGATTGCCTCGGCCACCTTGTACCCCTCCAAGACATGCTGGAAAGTGCCGATCTTGAAGGCGAAGTCGCGCGCCACACGGCAGAGCATCAGGATCTCGTCCTGGCGGTACGAGTGGCAGTGGATCAGCCGCGTGCCCGCGAGGATCTCGGCGAGCGCTTCGAGCTCGAGGTCCCGACGAACCGGCGCGCCGGACGATGAGCTCGTCTTCGCGGCGTACTCGCGCGCCGCCGTGAATCGGTCGCGGATGAAGGTCTCGACTCCCATGCGCGTCTGCGGGTAGCGGGTGTTCTGGTTGTCTCCCCAGTTGGACTGCTTCACGTTCTCGCCCAGCGCGAACTTGATGCCGGGGATCGCCCCCTGCACGCGGAGGTCGTCCGGGTGGGCGGCCCCCCATCGGAGTTTGATGACGGAGTTCTGCCCGCCGATGGCGTTCGCCGAGCCGTGCAACTGGTTCACGGCGGTGAGTCCTCCGGCGAGTTCGCGGTAGAGGCCGATGGCGTCGGGGTCGATCACGTCGAAGATGCGGACCTCCGACGTACACGATTGCGTGCCTTCGTTGACTCCCCCGGCGATGCCGGTGTGGCTATGACAGTCGATGAGGCCGGGGGTGACGTGCTTGCCGTTGGCGTCGATGCGGACGGCATCGGGCGAGAGGCCGATCTTCGGGACCCTCGGCGAGGCGTAGACCCCTTTGACCTTGCCATCGACGACGTGCAGCACGCCTTCCTTGATGATGCCCTCCGGGCCGCTGGTCCAGATGGTCGCGTTCTCGATCCAGAGTTCTTTGGAGGGGGGCGGCGCGTCGAGCGCGAAGGGGCCGAAGGGCAGCCCGAACTTCTCCGGCACGCCAACAAACCGCTCCGCGTCCTCGTCCTTCTTTTTGTCCTCCTCTTTCTTCGCGGAGGCGTCGCGTTCGCCCGTCCAGGAGAGGGGCGAGCCGTCGGGCATGACGCCCGTGCCGATCATGCCGCCTTCGACGAGCGCCGAGAGCAGCACCGTCCCCTCGGTCAGCATCGCGTCGCCGTCGAAGACGAAGTCCACGCGGTTCTCGTCCATGTGAACGCCGCGCGCCTTGAACTTGCGCCTCTCGTCTTTCTTGGCCTCTTCCTTCGCGGCTTCCTCTTTCTTTTCCTCGGCGGGCGCGTCGCTCGCGGCGGCCTCGTCGGGCTTGCCTTTGTCTCCCCCGGCCTTCTTTCTCTCTTTTGCCGCCTTCTCGCGGGCGATGTCCTGCTCCGTCGTCGGGCGCTCGAAGGTGATCTCGTTCTTCTTGGTGATCTTCAGCGACCCCGCGAAGGGCGAGGCGGCCCCCTTGGGCTGGAACGAAACATTCCACGTCCCTTCGAGGTCAACCCTCGGGGTGGGATTCACCTCGTGGCGCTGACCCTCGATCCACACGTCGCGGACCTCGCGCTCCTTGTCGAAGAGCGACCCCTTCACCACGATCATGCTCGCGCTCATCCCCGGCGCGACCCTCCCGAATCGCCCGGAAAGCCCCAGCATCTCCGCGGGCGCCGTCGTCAGCATCGCGAGAGCCCGGTCTTCGGGGAGCCCGGCCTTGATCGCCTCGCGTAAGTTCGGGAAGAACTCCTGCCCCTTGGCGAGTTTGCTCGACGTGAGCGCGACGCTCGCCCCCGCCTTGTCGAGTCGCGCCGCGTTGGTCAGATCG
>JAGVLZ010000329.1 GCA_020054055.1 Phycisphaerales bacterium | reverse complement strand
CGAATGTGGACGCTGGCGCGGCTGGTTCGACCCGCTCCCTCACGTTCGGGGTTCGTTGAGTCGGCTCGGCGTGGCGGGTGGTGATCTGGGGGGCGTGGTAGCCGCGCGCGAGGTTCTGGAAGCGCGTGGTGCTGGCGTTCCAGCGGAGTTCGACGGTGCCCGTCGGGCCGTTGCGCTGCTTGGCGATGATGACCTCGGCGATGCCGACCTTGTCGGGGTTTTCCTCGGCCCATGTCGGCGATTGCAGGTGGTAGTACTCCTCGCGGTGGAGGAGCATGATGACGTCGGCGTCCTGCTCGAGCGAGCCTGACTCGCGGAGGTCGGCCATGCGGGGGCGGTTCCCCTCGCGTTGCTCGGCCTGGCGGTTCAACTGGGCCAGGCAGATGATGGGGATGTTCAGTTCGCGGGCGAGGGCCTTCATGCCGCGGGAGATGGTGCTGACCTCCGCCTGGCGTGATTCCTTCGCGGCGTTCGGGGCGCTCATCAACTGGAGGTAGTCGACGATGATGCAGCGGACCTGGTGCGAGGCGACCATGCGGCGGGCCTTGGCGCGGGTCATGAGGACGGTGAGGCCGGGGGTGTCGTCGATGTAGATGGGCGCCTCGCTGAGTTTGCCGCAGGAGTGGGCGAGTTGCTTGAAGTCGTCCTGCGAAAGAATGTTGCGGCGCATCTTGTGCGAATCGACGCCGGAGTGGGCGCTGAGCAGACGCTGCACGATCGCCTGCTTGCTCATTTCCATTGAGAAGAAGCCGATGGGAGTAGCGGGCGATTTTTCGTCGTGGGGCGAGCCGCCGAAGGCGATCTGCTCGGCGAGATTGAGGGCGAAGGCGGTTTTTCCCATCGACGGGCGGGCGGCGACGATGATCATCTCGCCCTTTTGCAGGCCGCTGGTCATCTCGTCGAGGTCGTAGAAGCCGGTGGCGAGGCCGGTGATGGTCTGGCCCGAGCGGTGCAGCGCGTCGAGCATGTCGAGCGCCTGCTCGAGCAGCGCTTCGAGTTTCTCGGAGTCGATGCCGATGGACTGCTCGGCGATCTGGAAGATCAACTGCTCGGCCTTGTCGAGGATCTCGCGGGCGCCGCCGTCGGTCGCGTCGGCGGAGTGGTAGGCGTCGTAGAGCATCTGGCCCGCGGCGTCGATGAGGCGGCGGAGTTGCGCCTTGTCGCGGACGATGCGCGCGTAGTGCGGGGCGTTGACCGACGAGGGGACGCTCTCGGCGAGTTGGAGCAGGTAGTCCTGCCCCCCCACTTCGTCAAGCACCTGCTTGTCGCGCAGGGCCTCCATGAGTTGGACGAGGTCGCCGGAGCGGTGGACGTCGTAGTTCTTGACGAGGCAATCAAAGATCGCGGCGTGCGCGGCGGAAAAGAGGTAGTCGCCGCTGGGAACAACGCCGATGACCTCGCCGACGACCTTGTGGTCGAGGATCATCGAGCCGAGGAGGGACATCTCCGCTTCGAGCGAGTGCGGCGGGAGGCGGTCGAAGAGTTTCTGCAGGCCGCGGGTTGCGGCGGCGGGAGATGGGCGCTGGGCGCGCGGTGTGAACTGGCCGCCGGAGACCCCTGGTGACTGGCCGGCGTAGCGGTTGAAGTCGAAGGAGTTCTGCGGGGCGGTGGTCATGTGCGGGGACTGTAGTCCCCGGCGCAAAGGGACATGGATTGCACTGTCAATTCACGTTGAGCCGACAGGGTGGAAGCGCGGCTTTCGCAGACGTTGCCCGATACTCGTCGCTCGACGCTTGTGGTGCCGCCCCTTCGGGGGTTGGTGAAGACGGGTTGGGGTGTCGTGTTACCCCGGGTTGCGCTCGAAGACTCGCTTCACCCGGGGCTACAAACTGGCGCCCCTCCGGGGCTGAAAGGCATATGTCGCCACTCAGACCCGCCACCGCGACTTTTTCGTCAGCATGTTCGCGATGAGCGCTGTCCAGCCAGTCTGGTGCGATGCGCCGAGGCCGCGGCCGGTTTCGGGGTGGAAGTGTTCGTGGAAGAGGATGAGGTTTTTCCAGTGAGGATCGGCGGCGAAGTGCTTTTCATCGGCGACGCAGGGGCGCGTGCCCGATTGATCGGGGAGGAAGAGGCGGGCCATGCGTGTGCGGAGTTCTTCGGCGGCTTGCGCAAGCGTGACGCGATTCCCCGAGCCGGTCGGGAGTTCCACGGTCAGGTCCTCGCCGAAGAAGTGGTGATAGCGTTCGAGGGCTTCGAGGATGAGGAAGTTGAGTGGGAACCAGATGGGGCCGCGCCAGTTGGAGTTGCCGCCGAAGATGGCGCTGTCGGACTCGCCCGGGAGATATTTGACGGTGTAGCGCTCGCCGCCCGCCTCGAAGATGTAAGGTTCGGCGTCGTACTTGATGGAGAGCGAGCGCACGCCGAAGGGGGAGAGGAACTCCGACTCGTCGAAGAGATATTTCAGCACGCGTTCGAGGCGCTCGCGCGAGGGAATGGCCAGCAAACGAAGGTCATGGCCCGCCTGGTGCCGCTCCTCGGTTTCTTCCTGCATGTATGAGATGTGGCGCGCGAGGTCCGGGCGGTGATGGATGAACCATTCCATCCGCTTCTTGAACCCCGGCAGGCGGTTGATGAGTTCCTCTTCCAGCACCTCGACGGCGAGGATCGGGATGATGCCGACGATCGAGCGGAGGCGCATGGGGATGGTTCGGCCATCGACGGAGATCTGGTCGTAGTAGAAGCCGTCGGTCTCATCCCAGAGCCCGGTGCCGCCGAGGGTGTTCATGGCGTCGGTGATGGCGACGAAGTGCTCGAAGAACTTTGAGGCGACGTCCTCGTAGGTCGGGTCTTCGCGTGCGAGTTCGAGGGCGATCGAGAGCATCGTGCCGCAGTAGAAGGCCATCCAGGCGGTGCCGTCGGCCTGTTCGAGGTGGCCTCCGGTCGGGAGGGGGCGGGAGCGATCGAAGACGCCGATGTTGTCGAGGCCGAGGAATCCGCCGGCGAAGAGGTGCTTGCCCGAGGGGTCCTTGCGGTTGACCCACCAGGTGAAGTTGATGAGGAGTTTCTGGAAGGCGCGCGCGAGGAAGTTGCGGTCGCGTTTGCCCTTCGGGCCGCTCATTTTGTAGACGCGCCAGCAGGCCCAGGCGTGAACGGGCGGGTTCACATCGCCGAGCGCGAACTCGTAGGCGGGGATCTGGCCGCTGGGGTGCATGTACCACTCGCGGAGCAGGAGGATGAGTTGCTCCTTGGCGAAGTGCGGGTCCACGTTGGCGAAAGGGATCATGTGGAAGGCGAGGTCCCACGCGGCGTACCACGGGTACTCCCACTTGTCGGGCATCGAGAGGATGTCGCGGTGAAAGAGGTGTCCCCAGTCGGAGTTGCGACCCTGCTTGCGCGATTCCGGCGGGGTGGGCTGCGTCGAATCGCCGTCGAGCCAGTGACGCACCGAGTAGTGATAGAACTGCTTGGACCAGAGGAGCCCGGCGTAGGCCTGTCGCGCGACGGCGGCGCGATCGGGGTCGAGCGCTGTGAGGCCGCGGGTCGCGAAGAACTCGTCCGCTTCGCGCTGGCGCGCCGCGAATGTCTCATCGAATGACTTGTCGAAAGGGTCAGCAACCGGCTCATCGCCGCCGACCAGTCGGAGTCGGACGACGGCCGACTCGCCTGGCTTCAGGTCGAGTTTGCAGTGTGGGGCCGCCTTGGTGCCGAAGCGTTCGGGATTCACGGCCTCGGTACGGCCTTGGATCAGGAAGTCGTGGAAAGCATCTTTGACGAAGGGCGATGCGTTCGGCGCGTTCCAGAGCCGCTGCGTGTTCGTTTCGTTGTCGGTGAAGAGGAGTTGTGGCTGCTTCTTGTCCGGCCCCGGCGCGACGTGCAGGATCATCCGTCCGAGCGAGTGTTGGTCGGCGACGATCTTCGCCGGTCCGTCGGCGGCCATGTGCGAGAGCGGCTCGCATCCTTCGTGTCGGAATCCCCACGACCAGTTGTTCCGGCACCAGAAGGTGGGCAGGAGATGACAGGTGGCTTTCTCAGGACCGCGGTTGCAGACGGTGAGGCGGATGCAGATGTCGTTCGGCGAGGCTTTCGCATACTCGGCCTGCACGTCGAAGTAGCGCGATTCATCGAAGACCCCCGTGTCGGCGAGTTCGAGTTCGCGCTGCTCGCGGCCGCGATGCTGATTCTCGCCTACGAGGCGGGCATACGGAAACTCGGCTTGCGGATACTTGTAGAGGGCCTTCATGTAGGAGTGGGTCGGCGTGGAGTCGAGGTAGAAGTAGTGCTCCTTGACGTCCTCGCCGTGGTTGCCTTCCGGGCCGGTGAGGCCGAAGAGGCGCTCTTTGAGAATCGGATCGCGGCCGTTCCAGAGCGCGAGCGCGAAGCAGAGTCGGCACTCGCGGTCGGAGATGCCGAGCAGCCCGTCCTCGCCCCAGCGGTAGGCGCGCGAGCGCGCGTGTTCGTGCGGCAGATAGTTCCAGCAATCGCCATCGGCGGAATAGTCCTCGCGAACCGTGCCCCACTGCCGTTCGGAAAGGTAGGGCCCCCACCGCTTCCAGTTCTTCGTTCGCTTCTCGGATTCGGCGAGGCGGATTTCCTCCGCGGTGAGCGCCGTTGTGATCGGCGCGCTCGCCGGGTTGTTGGCCTCGGACTTCGTTGACTTGACGCTCGGGGGCATGGAGGTGTCCGTGTGAAGGCGGTCATGGTAATCGGGCCGACCTCCGGGGTGGCTCTGCTCGGCGTTAGCCGATCGGGCGAATGACAGCCCGCCCCGCGTGAGGAGTGCTGGCGTCGGCGCGGAACGCGGGGCGGCGTCAGCGGGGCCGATCGGTGGG
>JAGVLZ010000397.1 GCA_020054055.1 Phycisphaerales bacterium | reverse complement strand
CTCTTCCGATCTCATCGTGATCCAGAAGAGGCAGTGGTTGATGTGCCCCCCGCCGTGGAAGGCGAGTTCGCGCGACCAGTGCTTGACGAGCCCGAAGTCGCCCGCGTCGCGCGATTTCTTCAACTCCGCGAGCGCCTTGTTCAATCCCGTCACATACGCCTGGTGGTGCTTCGCGTGGTGGATCTCCATGGTCGCCTTGTCGAGGTGCGGCTCGAGGGCGTCGTAGGCGTAGGTGAGTTTGGGGAGCGTGTATTCCCCCTTTGCGGCGTCCCAGCCGAAGACTGCGGAGAGGTCCGGGGCATGGGCCGGGGCGGGCGCGGGCTGGGCTTGTGCGTTCCCGGCCATCATGACCAGTCCGGCGGAGCCGAGGAGTGCGAGCGCATCGCGACGGTCGAGGCCGGGGGCGGGAGGGTTCGGCATGACGGGGCTCCTTTGGGCGGGGCGATGGGTGAGCGTACCTATTGGGGGAGATTGTGGATACCCGCGACGGGTGCGGCGGGATTCAGCGTCGTTGGTAGAAGGGTGTCCCCGCGGGCTGGCGGGGGGTACAAGGGGTCGGTGCGTGCGGGGGGTTGACCCAGAAGAGGAAGTAGAAGGAGAGTAGACACGGGTTACAAACCCGTGCCACGAGAGGTAGTAGAAGAAGCAGCAGAAGGAAGCGACATGACGACCGATGTGCAATCGATAGCGAAACTGGTCCAGGAGCACAGCAAGGCGATCCAGACTCTCATTTCCGCCGTCGAGCGGGTGATCGTTGGGCAGCGCCGCATGATCGACCGGCTGATGATCGGCCTGCTGTGCAACGGCCACGTCCTTCTCGAAGGGGTGCCCGGCCTCGCCAAGACGCTGACCGTCAGCACCCTCTCCCGCGCGATCCACGCGAAGTTTGCGCGGATCCAGTTCACTCCCGACCTTCTCCCGGCCGATCTGGTGGGCACACTGATCTACAACCCTCGCGAGGGGGTGTTCACGCCGCGCAAGGGACCGATCTTCGCGAACATTGTGCTGGCGGACGAGATCAACCGCGCTCCCGCGAAGGTGCAGAGCGCGCTCCTTGAGGCGATGCAGGAGCGACAGGTGACCATCGGCGATGAGACGTACCCGTTGCCGTCACCGTTCCTCGTTCTCGCCACGCAGAACCCGATCGAGCAGGAGGGGACCTATCCGCTCCCCGAGGCGCAGGTCGATCGCTTCATGCTGAAGTTGAAGGTCACGTATCCGAGCAAGCAGGAGGAGCGGCGCGTGCTCGATCGGATGACCTCCGGCGCGCCCCCCGTGATTGATCCCGTGGTCTCGCTCGAAGAGGTCCGTGCCAGCCGCGCCGTTGTCGAGCAGGTGTATGTGGACGAGAAGGTGAAGGACTACGTCGTCGATCTGGTTCAGGCGACGCGCACCCCCGACGCCTACAGGATCGACGCGAAGAAGCTCATCGAGTTCGGGGCCTCCCCGCGCGCGACGATCGCGCTGACCGTCGCGTCGCGGGCCCACGCGTTCCTCGACGGTCGCGGATTCGTCACGCCGCAGGACGTGAAGAGCATCGCGCTGGACGTTCTCCGTCACCGCATCATCCCCACCTACGAGGCGGAAGCGGAGGGGATGACCAGCGACGACGTGGTGAAGCGCATCCTCGACGGCGTGCCGGTGCCTTGAAGATGTTCACCACGGAGCGCACGGAGCCGCACGGAGGAAGACAGAAAACAGGGGCAGGCACAGATGGCACAGACGGGAATAGATCAATCCATGCATCAGCGATACCCGTCGATTGTCCAACTCGTCACCGAGCCCGTCTTCTTCCGTTCGATCCGATCCGTGTCATCTCTTCCAGTCTTCATCCATGTCATCCGTGCCAACTCTTCTGTCTTCCTCCGTGTGACCCCTTGCTCTCCGTGGTAACCGCCTCATGCTGACCGAAGAACTCATGAAGAAGGTCCGCGAACTCGAGATTGCCATGCGGCGGTCCGTGAGCGAGGTCTTTTCCGGCGAGTACTCCTCCGCGTTCCGCGGCCGGGGCATGGAGTTCAGCGAGGTCCGCGAGTATCAGCCCGGCGACGACGTGCGGAACATCGACTGGAACGTGACGGCCCGGCAGGGCATGCCGTACATCAAGCGCTACGTTGAGGAGCGCGAACTGACCGTGGTGCTTGCCGTCGACCTCTCCGCGTCGGAGCGTTTCGGCAGCGTCTCGCGCATGAAGAGCGAGGCGGCGGCGGAGTTATGCGGCGTCGTCGCGCTGGCCGCGACAAAGAACAATGACAAGGTCGGACTCGTCATCTTTACGGATAAGGTCGACATGTATGT
The DNA here is from genome assembly GCA_020054055.1 of Phycisphaerales bacterium. GTDB lineage: Bacteria > Planctomycetota > Phycisphaerae > Phycisphaerales > UBA1924 > JAEUIV01. Next base: position 1,100 of record JAGVLZ010000397.1, on the reverse strand, counting down.
TCCCCCGGCCAAGGGACGCACGCACGTCCTCCGGATCCTCCGCGAACTGCTCGAGTTCACCCCCACAGAGCGGAGCGGGACGGACATCAGCGGCGCGATGGAGCACCTCGGCCGCGTGCTGAAGCGCCGTTCGATCATCTTTCTTGTCTCGGATTTCCTGGTCAGTGAGGCCACCTGGCACCGACCGCTCAGGGCAGCGGTCGGTGGCACGGGCTTGGAGACACAGTTGCGGTTGATGAGCCGACGGCACGATGTGATCGCCGCACGTCTCATCGATGAGCGGGAACGAATGATGCCGGCGAGCGGGGCCGGGCTGGTCGAGATCGAAGACGCCGAGACAGGCCAGCGCTTCGTCGTCGATACGGGAAGCCGGGGCGCTCGCCGCCAGTTCGGGGCGCTCATGGAGCGCCGTCGCAAGGCGCTGCGCGATCGGCTTCGCCGCGCCGGCGTCGATGAGATCGAGGTGACGCCGAGCGAGCCGTATGTGCATACGCTCGTCGAACTTTTCCGAAGGAGGGAGAAACGGCGGTGAGCGCGCGGCTGCTTCTCTTCTGGATTGTGTGCGTCGCGGCGAGCGTGCTCGCCGGCTGCGGCCGCGCGCCGAGCGCCGCTCGATCATCGCAATCAGAGGCCGTGCAGGTGGTGGGCGAGGGCGGCCCCTTGCAAGTGACGCTCCGCGTTTCGCCGACCTTGCTCACGACCGCCGAGCGAATCAGCGTGCGGATCGAAGCGCGGGCCGCCTCCGGCGTTGAACCGGGTGACATCGACCTCGCCAAGTCACTTCCCGAGGGGCTGAGCATCGTTGGGCAGAAGACCGACCGCCGCGCGACCGAGCACGGCGCAACTCTCGTCATCCGCGAGTGGACAGTCGAACCCTTCCTCGCGGGCGAGTACGAGATCGGTGTTCTCAAGGTGAACGATGTCGAGACCACGCCCGTCGATGTCGTGGTTTCGTCCGTGCTGAAGCCCGGCGAGGAGGAGCTGGCGGAGGCCAAGCCCATCGTCGATCCCCCGGCGGAGGCGCCTCGATGGGTCTGGTGGGCGATGGGCGGCGCGGGTGCCATCGCGATCATTTTCGCTTGGATCATCGCGGCCGGCCG
>JAGVLZ010000389.1 GCA_020054055.1 Phycisphaerales bacterium | reverse complement strand
GCGCCTGTCGGCGTCTGCACCGCCGGCGCAGCCTGCGGCCCGGACTGCCGCGCACTGTTCCGGTACCCCGCGAACACAATCCCAAAGCCGACCAGACCGATCACAAAGGGAACGGCGATCCGAAGAAGTGGGTTCTTTTCAGCAGGCATCTGGAGTAATGTTTTTCCGGTCAGAGAGGAGAAGATTCCACAGGGCAGTCCCGATGGGGCAGCCATGCTAAGGCTTTCACACAATCAATGTCCGCCCCCGCATCTTCGCCCATGAAAATGGGCGCATGATGGTCGCCAGCGGCGCGGCCGCTGGATCGATGCAGCAAAACAATTTCTCAAAGCCCACGAAAATGGGCGGCCGAACCGCCCCCGAGCCTCGGCACTCACTCCCACTTCCCCGGCCTTCCTCTGGACCCCTCCGAATGCCCCGTGGTAGAACAACTAACGCCCCTCGTACAACCGATCCGCCAGCCAATCCGACAACTCCGGGATCGCCTTGATCGCCTTGGCCGTCTCCTCGACCGGGTACTCGATCCGCACGAACTCCGCCTTGTCCGGGTGTAGGATCACATACGATGCGCGCGGGTCGTGGTCCCGCGGCTGACCCACCGACCCCACGTTGATCACCGCCTTCTCGCCATCCAGAAACTTGTACACCCCGTTCGCCCCGATCTCATCGGGCGGATAAAAATCCGGCTCGCTCGTGAACACCCCCGGCACATGCGTGTGCCCCACGATCGCCAGGTCGTCGATCTGCGCGAAGATCTGCTTCAACTTGTCCGTCGCGTTCAGCACATCGTCGGGGAAGATGTACTCGTTGATCGGCCGCCGCGGCGAACCATGCACCGCCAGAATCTGCCGCTTCCATTCCGGCCTCTGGTCCACCACGCGCACCCGCAACTTCCCCAGAAACTCGTAACGCTTCGCGCGCTTCGCATCATCCGGCTCAGCATCAAACGCGTTCCGCGTCCAGTACGCCGCCGCCTCCGCCCCGGGATTAAAGTTCGTCGGCTCGTACAGCACCCCGAAGTCGTGGTTCCCCATCAGCGACCACTCGCACCGCGCCGCCACCATGTCCACGCATTCCAAGGGCGAGGGGCCGTACCCGACGATGTCGCCCAGACAAATGATCCGATCGACCTTCCGCCGATCGATGTCCGCCAGCACCGTGCGAAGGGCCGCCGCGTTTCCATGGATGTCGCTGATCACGGCCGTCGGCACGAGTCGGCTCCTGTCATTCACCAGTGGCACGGGTTTGCAACCCGTGCGGGGGGGATCGAGTCGCGGATGCTACGGGTTGGCCGCGCGAGGCGTCAAAAACGTGCCACCGATTCACATCCTGATGGGAAACGGTGATCCCTGCTCAATGCGTCAAACTCGCCCTCTGGCCACCACCCAAGTGCAGTCCCAACCGCGGAAACCCGATGCTCAGGTTGAGAACGGGCCATCCCCGTCTATGATCCCGCACCCAGCGCAGAAGTCAGCCCGTCCAGCCACCAACCGAACGGCCCCGAGGCCCGAGAACCACAAGCATGAGCATCACCTACCAGCGCACACGCGAAATGACGATCGATGAGCTCCTCCTGGAGAACCGCGTCGTCTTCCTGTTTGGCGAGATCAACCAGGCCTCCGCCGCACGCATCACCATGCAGATGCTCTACCTCGAGAGCCAAAAAAAGGGCCAGGACATCAACTTCTACATCAACTCCCCAGGCGGAGCGGTGGACGACACCCTCTGCGTCTTCGACACCATGCGCTTCCTCTCCTCCAAGGTCGCCACCTACTGCGTCGGCCGCGCCTACTCCGGCGCCGCCCTCCTCCTCGCCGCGGGCGAGAAGGGCAAACGCTTCATGCTCCCCCACTCCAAGGTCATGATCCACCAGCCCTACGGCGGGGTCTACGGCCAGGCGGCGGACATCAAGATCCAGGCCGAGCAGATCATCAAGTCCAAACGGACCCTCAACGAGATCTTCGCCAAAGCCACCGGACAGCCGGTCGACCAGATCCAGCAGGACTCCGAACGCGACAAGTACTTCAACGCCGGCGAAGCCAAGGAATACGGCCTCATCGACGAGATCCTCACCCCCACAGACTCCAAGAAGTAAACAGGGAACAGGGGAGCAGGGAATCGGCAAAGCCAAGACCCTAGACCCTAGACCCTCTACCCCGAACCCGGAACCCTGAACCCCGAACCCGATGAACAAAATGAACCAACTCATCCCGATGGTCATCGAGCACTCAGGCCGCGGGGAACGCGCCTACGACATCTACTCGCGCCTCCTCAAGGACCGAATCCTCTTCATCGGCGGCGGAATCGACGACGACACCGCCAACCTCGTCATCGCCCAACTCCTCTTCCTCGCCAACGAGAACGCCGAACTCGACATCCACATCTACGTCAACTCGCCGGGAGGCTCCGTCACCGCCGGCATGGCCATCGTCGACACCATGCGATTCGTCCAGCCCGATGTCTGCACCTACATCGTGGGACAGGCCGCCAGCATGGGCTCCGTCATCGCCTGCTCGGGCACAAAGGGCAAACGCTTCGCACTCAAGAATGCCCGCAATCTCATGCACCAGCCGCTCATCGGCGGAGTCCTCGAAGGGCAGGCCACCGATCTCGAAATCGAAGCGCGAGAGATGCTCCGCCTCCGCGACCGCCTCTACGCCATCTACACCGACGCCACAGGCAAAACCTACGAAGAGATCGAAAAAGACTGCGACCGCAACAAGTGGCTCGACGACAACGAGATGATCGAGTACGGCCTCATCGACAAGGTCCTCGCCGCCATGCCGCGAACCCTGAAATCCACCAGCGACGAGCCCTGATTCAACAAATTTCCTGGCAAAAGGCCGCCACTGAGCGGGTCTTCGAGTGACGTGGCGGATGATCCCTCCAATCCATCGGGCCCGCCCATCAAGGCTTGGGCGAGCGATGCGCCGGGTCTTCGGATTCGCCTTTGCGACGCCAAGGTAGCCGGACCTCAAGTGATGTCCCATCGATCGCCACTATCCGGTCCCGGTTCGGATCGGTGTGGCACGTCATAAACCTAGTGTCTATAAGCATTTACGATTCGATCAATGGGGCGATCGGCGCGCAGTTCGTGACCGCTGCGATGGATGTCATCGCTGAGTTCGTATCGAAACTACCCGAATGCCCCCCAAAAAAATATCAACATTCCACTTGCCGTGCGGTCGATGTGTGGGTAATGTATACCAAACGACAGCGGGCCTGTGCAGACCCGACGCATCGAGGATCGGTGTGGGTCGAAACCAGAGAACGGAACGAGCAGACGCGAGGATCCGGAACCGCTCGCGACAAAGCCGGGCAGACGCCAAACATGCCGCTCACAGCCGACACCCACGAACCTCTTGTCTCCGTTGGCCCGGGGGGCGACTTCACCCGTCACCTTGAATCTCGGGAACATTCGCGTCACACGCTCGGGATGAGTCTTCGAGTCCCTTGGTCCCTCCGCTGGCGCTGGCCCGACCCCGAAACTCACTCCGCGCAGGCAAACGCCGACCGCACCGACACCGACCGGCTCCTCGCCCTCCTCGTCGGGGCCCGGTGCGTCCTCGACAGTCATCGTCCAGTCATTCAGGCATCCCTCGCCTCGTGGGCCGCATTGCGCGCCGGCCTCCAGGCGTCTTCCGCTCGCGCGCGCGTACACGAACCCGAATCGGCCCACCGGGCCGGTCATCGTCCGTTCACAGAGAGGCCGCACCATGAACCTCACCCCAAAGCAACTCAAAATCCTCCAACTCATCCGCGACTGCCGCGTCCGGCGTGGCTATTCGCCGACGATGCAGGAACTCGCGGACGAACTCGGCGTCAGCAAGGTCACGGTCTTCGAGCACGTCGAAGCCCTCATCAAGAAGGGCGCCCTCGTCCGCGAGCCCAACAAAGCACGCTCTTTGTCGATCGCTGACGGCATCTCGCTCCCCGACGAAGAGCGCCCCCTCAAGTTCCCACTCGTCGGCAAGATCGCCGCCGGAAACCCCATCGAGAAGTTCGCCGATACCGATGAACTCGACCTCGGCGCTCTCATGGCCCCGCGCGGAGGCCAGCCCACCTTCGCCCTCCGCGTCGATGGCGACTCCATGAAGGACGAGGGCATCTTCAGCGGCGACTACGTCCTCGTCGAACGCCGCGACACCGCACGCAACGGCGACAAGGTCGTCGCCCTCCTCCCCAACGGCGAGACCACGCTCAAAACCTACTTCAAGGAAGCGGACCACATCCGCCTCCAGCCCGCCAACTCCGCCTTCGACCCCATCAAGGTCAAGGACTGCAAGGTCCAGGGAATCGTCGTCGGCGTGCTGCGGAAGTATTAGACCGATTGCACTTCAAGCGGCGCGGGTCAGACCGGCTCCGATTGATCTCCGGGCGTCAAGGAAGCCGCTTCTGAGCGAGTCTTCGAGCAATGAAGCGGATGCTCCCGCCCGGGGGCACTATGGAATCCGCATCATCGCGCTCAATCCCTCGGCTTCAGCCTCGCCCGCACGTTGGGCAGTTGCCGCCCATACTCATCGGTAACGAACTGCTGGGCATAGTCGTTACGCACGCGGTCGTAACGGTCGTACTGCGAACGCTCATCCTTGGGAGAGAGAAGCACCTTGCCGCAGCCAGCCAGCAACGTCGAGACAATCATCAGGGCGAAAAGTTTGAGCATGAATCGCGGCACGCATCAGGAGTGTACCGTCGGACTCTTGCCGACTCCGTTTGATCGTGGGGCACGACGGAAGCCGCTCCTGAGCGAGTCTTCGAGCGAAGAAGCGGATGCTGCGCCCGGAAGCCCATCGGAATCCGACTCACTCCCTCGAACCGATCGGCCGGGCAACCGAGAGGACCCTCTCTGCCCGGTGGACCTGTCCCGTCAGTGCGTCGAGAAACTCGACGCTCAGGGCGATGTTCGAGTCGGCAATGTCGAGCGCGGGCATCGTCTCGATCGGCATTCGGAGCGTGTAGTGCGTGCTCAGTATCGTCGATCGGTACGCCTCCCGGAGTTGCCCGGCATCGTAGGTCGCGCTGGAGATTGTGGCGGGAGCCTGCTTCGAGCCGACGGGCGGCACCAGGTCGGCACGAACGCTGACGGACCCGACGATCTGCACAAAGCGCTCACGCCCGTCCGACGGCTTCAGATACACCTCGATCGCGTCGTAGGGGCGGCCGTCGTCGGGATGGGAGTCGGTGAGGCCACTGAGCCGGTCGATCTTGATCGCCACAACACGCGGCAGCGCAGCGGCCGCCTCGGACGAAAGATCGCCGGTGCTCAGCCGCACCCGTTCCGCCTCGACGAGTTTGGCTCGGGCCTCGTCGCGCTCGGCGGAGAGAGTCTCGATCTGTTCCCGCGACGCCGCGAGTTCTTCCCTCAGTTGATCGATCTCGGACCACTTCCCCTTGGCGCGGCACCCCACGAGCAACGCGACAGCGATCAGGATGGGCATGGCTCGCGGCGTCCGCATGACGGGATGATACGGATCGCTGCTGATTCTCGGGTGCCACTGGCGGCTCGTCCGCCAGTGCTACGCCCTCTACCGCCTCTACTCATGCACGAGTTCGGGCGGCGAGCAGTCACACACGACCCTACGCGCTCCGCGCCCGAAACTTCGAGCCTTCGCGCACCAGCACCCGGCGGATCTCAAGAATCGTGGTCTCGGCCTGGATCGTCGCGGGCTCGAGGCCGGTCGTCCGGCAAATGTCGTCGATGGAGGCGGGCTGCCGCACCGCTTCAAGAATGACGCGCTGAGTTTCGGTGATCGTGAGTTGAGAGTGCGGAGTTGCGCGGAGTTTGACTTCGGTGTCCCTCCCCCGGCTCGAAGACTCGCCACCCCCTCCCAAGGGGAGGAGGGGTTGTGCAAAGCGCGGCTCGTGTGTCCCCTCGTGCTGGTGCCTCGCCGCGGATTCCAGGAGGTCGATCACGTCGCTTGGCGACGTCACCATCGCCGCCTCCCCGGACTTGATAAGGTCGTTCGAGCCTTCGCTCGCGCGCGAGTCGATCCGCCCCGGCACGGCCATGACCTCGCGGTTGTAGTCGTCGATGGCCACGCGCGCCGTGATGAGCGCCCCCGACCCGCGCGGCGCTTCGATGACGAGCACCCCAAGAGACATCGCCGCGATGATCCGGTTCCGCGCCGGGAAGTTCTCCGGGCTCGGCTCCGTCAGGATCGGCAGTTCGCTGATGATCGTGCCGCCGCGCGAGGCGATGTCATCGAAGACGGCCGCGTTTTCCGGCGGGTAGCAGTTTCCCAGGCCGCAACCCATCACGACAACAGTCGTCCCCTGCACGCGAAGCGCGGCCCGATGCGCCGCCGAATCCACGCCCCGCGCTCCGCCCGACACGATGACCAGACCCTGCTCCGCCAGCATCATGCTGAAACGCTCCGCCTGCTCGACTCCATACGCGGTGCAATGCCGCGAGCCGACGATCCCGACCGCAAAGGTGCCGGTCGGGCAAGGCGTGGCGCCACGAACATAGAGCACCAGCGGCGCATCAACCGCCTCCGCGAGCAGCGGCGGATAGTCCGGGTCGCCCAGCGGGATGATGCGGGCGCGGTGCTTCTCCGCGAGTTCGATCTCGTGTTCGAGCGCCGATTCGGACTCGAGCATCGAGGCGTGGATGCGTCGCGCCTTGGTCGAACCGATCCCCTCGATTCGTTCGAGGTCGGCGGGGGAAGCGCCGAACACCTGCTCCGCCGAGCCGAACGCGGCAATCAGCCGCCGCCCGAGCACAGGCCCCACGCCGTTGACCAGCGTAAGGCGGAGCAGCGCGAGCGTGCCGGAGACGGGCATGACCCGAGTGTACCGGCCCCCGAAATGAAAAACGGGCGGGGTCCGTTGACCCCGCCCGTTGGATTCATGTCTGGCCTATTGCCTGCTGCCTAGTGCCCAATGCCTGACTTACTGATACAGGTTCGTCGACTCGGTCTCTTCGATCGGGTTCGAGAACTGGTCAGAGGTGACCTTCAGGCGGAGGCGGACATCGCCGGGGGCGTTGGCCTTGATGGTGACGTGCCAGGTCGCGGTTGCCCCCGGGGCGAGCGTTGGGAGCGACGCCATGGTGATGGCCTTGCCCGCGGCCGTGACGGCGGTAGCGCCGGTGCCGGAGACGAAGTCTTCCTGAGCGGGGAGTTCGAGCGAGACCTTGATGCCGGTGCCCGGGGCGGAGCCCTGGTTCTTGACTTCGATGTGGTAGGTGGTCTGGCCGCCGACTTCGACGGGGTCGTTCTCGTCAACGCACTCGACG
>JAGVLZ010000026.1 GCA_020054055.1 Phycisphaerales bacterium | reverse complement strand
TCCCCGCTCATGTACTGCAGGTAGAGCCACATCAGTTCGCCCACCTCGCCGGCGGGGCGCTTCCAGTTCTCGCTCGAAAAGGAGAAGAGCGTTACGACCTCGATCCCCAGCCGCCCCGCCTCGTCGATCGTGCGCCGCACCGCCGCGGCCCCGTTGCGATGGCCGAAGATGCGCGGGAACCCACGCTCGCTGGCCCAGCGCCCGTTGCCGTCCATGATGATGGCGACGTGCTTCGGGATCCGCTCGACGGGTACCCCCGGAATGCGGCGCGAAGGGTCCGCCTTCGGGTTCATCACGCGCATGCGTGCGACGGTCTCGCGGATACGCGCGTCCGCTATGGCATCAAGCGGGGTGACCTCATCCGTGATCGTTGCGGCGGGGGGCATCTCGGGGGCGTTCCTCTGTGAAGGAGAGTAGCGACGGGGCGACAAAGGCCGTTGTGAATGGGAAGAACGGGCTATGGAGGTCTCTGCCTTTCCGACTCCCTATTCCCTACTCCACACTCCCGTCTTCCCCTACTCTTCCCCCATGACGCCGGTTCGGGCTTGTCATCATTTTCCCTCCCCGATGGGGCTGACCCGCGAGGAGTTCGTGCGCGAGTCGGGCGCGCCGGCCCAGGCGGCGCTGGAGGTCTACAAACGCTTCTTCCGGGAAGGGCCGTCGGAGTTTCCGCCCCTCGCCCCCGTCCCGACCAAATCGCTCGTCACTCCCAGCCCCGAGGGAGAGGTCACCAAGTTCCTGCTCGCGGTCCCTCCCCGCCGCGAGGGGGAGCAGTCGCTCGAAACCGAATCCGTCGTCATCCCGATGATGCGCCGCCACTCGACCACGAAGACGCTCTGCGTCTCCTCGCAGGTCGGCTGCGCGATGGGGTGCACCTTCTGCGAGACGGCCCAGATGGGGCTGATCCGCTCGCTCACCGCCGCCGAGATCGTTCGCCAGTGGTACGCGGCCCATCACATACTCACCCACGACATCAAGAACATCGTCTTCATGGGGATGGGCGAGCCGCTGGACAACTACGATGAGGTCATCCAATCTATCCGCGTGCTGACCGATCACGCCGGGCCTTCCATCGCGATGGGGAGCATCACCCTCTCGACCGTCGGCCGCATCGACGGCCTGCTCCTCCTGCGCGAACAGGTCAAGCAGACCGGCTGGAAGTCTCTGAACCTCGCGGTCTCGATCAACGCGCCGAACGATGCGATCCGCGACTCGATCATGCCCATCAACCGCTCGATGCCCCTCGACGAGTTGGTCCCGATCCTCGAAACGTGGCCGCGGCGCAAGAGCGGGGCGATCTGCGTCGAGTATGTGCTGATCCCGGGAGTGAACGCCTCCGCCGAGCACGCGGCGGAGTTGTGCGAGCGCTTCCGAGGCGTTCGGTGCTGCGTGAACGTCATCCCCTACAACCCGCGCCGCGATTCACCCTGGCCCTCGCCGACGGAGGAAGAGGTCTGGGCGTTCCTCCACGAACTCGAATCCCGCGGCCAGTTCTGCAAGCGCCGCCGGACGAAGGGACGTGACTCAATGGCCGCGTGCGGCCAGTTGGGCAACGAAGCCATCCGCAAGCGGAAGTTCGTCGGGCTGAGCGTTGGGGAGGGTTCGTGATTTCACGCCGAAGGCGTGGTCGTCCGTAGGCAGGGGTGGAGTCCGCGACACCCCTGCACACAACCACATTGAAAACCTCTTCTCACCCCGCCTGGGTGATCGTGATGGTGGTGATGGTGTTGGTCCGGGGGCCCCCGGACCAACACCATCATCGCGCGGGGGTTGCTGCTGCTGCTGATGGGCTGGGGCCCCCCGGGCCATCAGCAGCAGCCATGTCTTCACGCCGCAGGCGTGGTCGTTCGTAGGCAGGGGTGGAGTCCGCGACACCCCTGCACACAACCACAATGCGAACCTCTGCTCACCCCGCCGGGTTGATCGTGATCTTCCAAGGGCGTACATCGAGTGCATCAGACCGTGCCAGATGAAACTGACGTGAGTGTTGAAGTGGGCGGAGCCGCATTGTTATCGCTACGACAGCTATGTGGTATAATGTCCAACCATGCCGGAACAAGAAAACGCGAAAGCGACAGCAGACACGGACGCATTGGGTTCGACGACAACGGGTCCCCAAGTCTTTATTAGCCATGATTCTCGTGACGCCGACTTGGCCGAAGCGCTCAGCAAGTTAATCAAGAGCGTCTCGTCGGGCATGATCAAAACATTCAGATCCTCCGACAAGAAGAGCAACGATGGCATCGATTTCGGGGACGAATGGTATAAGCGGCTGATGTTGAAACTGCAGACAACGTCTGACATGGTTTGCTTGTTTACAGAGCGAAGCTTGGACAGACCGTGGATCTTGTTTGAGGCGGGAGTCGCTAAGGCAAAGTTGGCCACACCTGTGATTGGAATCGCGCTGGGGGTGCCGCTGAATCGGGTAAGCACCGGACCTTTCTACCAGTTTCAGAACATGGATGACAGCGAGGATGATCTCACCAAACTTGTGAACCAACTTGCTCGTCGCGTTCAGAATCTCGAACTCGACGCGGATGTCGTCAAGACCCAAGTGCAGGCGTTCAAGGCAACTGAGGCGACCATTCTTAAGACCGCGGCAGCAACCGGGGGGAAAAAGGGCGCGACAGATGTTCCCGAAGAGACGGCGGTCGCGAAGTTGGTCGAAGAAATGAAATCGATGCCGGCAAGGGTAGCGGAGAGGCTTGCCGAAGAGGGTGATTCGTTCCGCAGGCGTAAGCGCCGTCGGTTCCACCCGATGATGTTTGAAGAACTGATGCATATGTCCGGAGGTCCAGGGGATCCCGTCGGGATTCTGATGGCTGCAAGTGTGATTCGCGATGATGCGCCATGGCTCTATGAGTTGGCAATGGAGGTCTACAGAGCCGTCAAGTCGGGAGATCGCGAGTGTATTGAGCGCGAGATGACGCGTTTGCGACGATTCTCGGAAATGATGATGCACGGCCCGATGATGATGGATTTCGGAGACCGAGAATCGCACATGATCGCGATGGAGTTCCCAAGAGTGTTGGACAACCTATTGCGAAGCAGTCTTGAGCGAAAGCGTGTACCGGAAACGAAGAAGCCTCTTGTTCGCAAGCGGGTCGTGAAGCGCGACCCGCCTTCAGCATGAGCTTTCCGGGAGTATCGCTCGCCCCCTGTGGTCTCGCGCCACCATTCCGGGGATGCCTACGAACGACCACGCCTCCGGCGTGAAGGTGACGCGATCAGCGCAAGACCATCCCCTGCCTTCTTCCTCTTCAGGAAAAGGCTGGCCACCGCGCGCTCCGGCATTGCTGCTGCCCCCGGGGGGCCCCTTGCACAGCAGCATCACCATACGACGCGGCCGCACGGAGGCAAGCATTTCTTCATCGCGCCGGGAAAGACTGGCGCACAAACGTGGACATGCCCCGCGGCAGCGTGGTGTAGGTGTTGGTCCGGGGGCCCCCCGACCAACACCACCATCACGCGGGGGTTGCTGCTGATGATGGTGCGGGGGGCCCCAGCCCATCAGCAGCAGCCAAGTCTTCACGCCGGAGGCGTGGTCGTTCGTAGCCGGGGCGTGGAGCGAGCCCCCCGGGGGCGAGCGACACCCCCGGATAAGCGCCGAGGAAAGTTCTCTTCACCCCGCAAGGGGTGGTCGTAGCGAGCGCGATCACGATCACCCCTGCGGGGTGAGAAGAGAAGAGGGTTTGTTGTGGATGTGTGCAGGGGTGTCGCGGACTCCACCCCTGCCTACGAACGACCACGCCTCCGGCGTGAAGAGACTCCCCCTTGTCACCCACTTCCGACTTCCGCCCTCTCCCGTTACCTTCTCCCCGTGCTCCGCTACCGCCTCACGCTCGGACCCGTCCTGATCGCCCTCTTCGTCGGCGTGATTTGGCTCGACGAATGGCTGCGGGCCCGCGGCAATCATCCCGGCATCGCCTTCACGATCCTGCTCCTCCTCGTCGGCGTCGAGGCGGGGCGCGAACTGGCCAAGATCTTCCGCGCCCGGCACATCACCACCAGCGTCCGCATCAACGGCATCGCCATCTGCCTCGGCGTCCTGGCCTCGTCCTTCACGCGGAGCGAACTCGGCGCCGTCTCCGGCACCGCGATCGTCTGCACCGCCGGGGCCGCGGTGATGATCCTGGCGATGCTCTTCTACTCGCGCAACCACACGACGGAGGGCGTCGTCGCCGCCACGGCCGCGACGCTGCTGGCGTTCGTGTATGTCGGGATGCTGGGCGGCTTCCTCGTGGTCCTCGTCAAGGACTACTCCGGCTGGGTGATGCTGGGAGTCGTCCTCATCACCAAGTGCTACGACATCGGCGCGTACTTCACCGGGCGATTCTTCGGCCGCCACAAACTGATCCCCTGGCTCAGCCCCGGCAAAACGTGGGAGGGACTGGCGGGTGGTGTTGCCGCGTCGGCGCTCGCGGGGATCGCCGGCGCGGCGTTCGCCGCCGATCTCGATACCAAACTTCTTCCGATCATGTGGTGGCAGGGAGCGCTCATCGGCGCGGTCTTCGGCCTCATCGGGCAGGCGGGCGACCTGGTCGCGAGCCTTCTCAAGCGGGATGCGGGGCTGAAGGACTACTCGCGCGCCCTCCCGGGCTTTGGCGGGATCATGGATGTCGCCGATTCCCCGCTGCTCGTCGCCCCGGTGGCGTACTGGTTGCTGCTGCTTTTTTCGGCGAGTGCGGCGAATCCGCCCTAAACCTTTACACAGCCGGGGCTTTGGTGCTAGACTCGCTCGGGTCTCCCGGAGTGCTGAATGACGGTCACCGCGAAACTCTTGCGTCTGTATCTCGTCGATAAACAACTGCGCGGACTCACTTCGCGCCTGCAAGCGGCGGAAAAATACCTGGCAGACCAGGACCGCCTGCTCAAAGAACTCGACACCAGGCACTCCTCGATCGCCTCGCAGTTGCGCCTGCTCGAAGCGACCAACAAGAACGACGAGAACGAGGCCGCCTCGATCGAGGCCCGCGTCGAGACGCTGCGCGAGCGGATGAACAACGCCAAGACGAGCAAGGAGCACGCCGCGTTCCTCGCCGAGGTGGGCACGCAGAAGGACGCGAAAAAAATCATCGAAGACCGCGTCCTGGAATCGATGGGCAAGGTCGAGACGCTCCGCAAGGACCTGGCCGAGGCCGACGCCAAGCGCGGCGAACGCCAGACCCTGCACAAGGACGCGATCAAGGACCGCGACGCCCGCGCCGCCGAGATCAAGGACCGCGTCGCCGAACTCGAGAAGGAGCGCGAGGTCGCGAAGAAGGACGTCCCCTCGTCCGCCCTCTCGGTCTACGAAGCCCGCGTGAGGATGGGCCACGAGGACGTCATGGCCCCGGTCGAGGAGCAGGATCGCCGGAACCTCGAATACACCTGCGGCTCGTGCTACACGCACCTGCCCATCGAGCAGGTCAGCATCCTCCTGAAGCGCGGCGACGTGACCCGTTGCACCACCTGCCAGGCGATCCTCTACATGGCGCAGGAACTCAAGGCCGACATCGACGCGGGCCACGAGAAGAAGGCCAAGCAGTCGGCCAAAAAGGCCGCCGCGGCGAAGGAATAACCACAGAAGCACAGGGACACAGAGTGGGAACAGTCATCTTTTTCCAGATGACGCGTTCCGGCAATCCAATCGAACTTTTCGGGCAACCGTCCGGGGGCTCTGACACAACTTCTTTCTCTGTGTCTCTGCGCCGCTGTGGTGAAAAGTCTTTCAAGGCGTGAAGAGCTTCTGCTGATCCTTCACGTCCTTCACGCGGCTGCTGAGTTCTTCCAACTGGCTCAGGATGTCGCCCACGTTCTTGAACTGGTAGTACTCGCTCGCGAAACGCACATACGCGATCTCGTCGAGGTCCTTCAGTTTCCGCGCGACCAGTTCGCCGATCTCGCGGCTGTCCACCTCGCGGTCGTGCTTCTTGTGCAGCTCATCCTCGACCTCGTCGACGATTTTGATCTTGGCCTCTTCGGGGAGGGGGCGCTTGCCGCACGCCGCGGCCACGCCGTGCTGGATCTTCTCCCGGCTGAATGGCTCGCGCCGCCCGTCGCGCTTGATGACGGTGAGGCGCACCGTCTCCTCGATCCGCTCGTAGGTCGTGAAGCGCTTGTGGCAGCCGAGGCACTGCCGACGCCGCCGAATCACCCGCCCGGCCTCGCTGGAGCGGCTGTCGATGACCTTGTCGTTGTCGAGGTTGCAGAAGGGGCAGACCATGTGGGGCACTATCCGTGGAGGATCCCGGCCGAACCACGATCCATTGTGGGTCCGCCCGCGAGCGGCCGGTATCTTGCGCCGGTGCGGGCGATCCGTCAACGGAGCCGCCCAACTTGCCGGGGCTGGGCTGCTCCCCTACTCTCCCCACCAGCCATGAAGACCCGCCGTGCCACCCTGACCACCACGACCAACTCCCGAAACGGGTGAGCCGGCACCCCGCATCCATGATCCAATCAACGCCCGGCCAACGCCGGGCGTTTTCGTTTCGACCAAATATGATCGCTAGCCAATGGAAGACCATCCTACATATTCGCTCACTCCCGAATGCCCGCGTTGCTGCACACTGATGGAGCCAGGGTTCACGCTTGATCACACGCACGGGGGCATTCTTCAAGGCCGCTGGTGTCCCGGAGAGCCGGTCAAAGGCTGGGTTTCTGAAATTCAAATGAAGCAATCAAAGTCAGGCACAAAAATCACCACATACCGCTGTCCGGCCTGTGGCCGACTCGAATCCTTCGCCTTCCCTGATTTGCCCGCACCATAGGTCTCGTTCCACTCACCATTCGCCACTCCCCACTCGCCCATCCCCATGCCCAAAATCACCCTCCCCGACGGCACCATCAAAGAGTTCCCCAACGCGGTCACCGCGCTTGACGTCGCCAAGTCGATCGGCGCCGGCCTCGCCAAGGCCGCGCTCGGCTGCAAGATCGACGGCGAACTCCGCGACCTCTCGACCCTCATCGAGAAGGACTGCGCCCTCTCCATCGTCACGCCGACCAACCGCGACAAGTCCGTGAATCCTGATGCGCTGTTTTTAATGCGACATTCGGCGGCACACGTCATGGCGGAAGCCATCCAGGACGTGATCGGCAAGGACGTCCTCCTCGCCTACGGCCCGTCGACGGAGACGGGGTTCTTCTACGACATGTACGTCCCGCCGGGGAAGTCCATCTCCACCGATCACTTCGCGGCGATCAACGCACGCATCGCGGCGATCATCAAGGAGGATCGACCATTCACTCGGTACGAACTTCCGGTGCCGAAGGGGTTCGAGAAACTCGAAAATGAAAAGAACAAGTACAAACTCGACAATGCGAATCGTGCTGCACAAACGGGCACGAGCACGCTGAGTTGGTACGTCACAGGTGAACCGACTGAGGAGCAACTTGCTGGAAAACAATACGAACTCGATGAAAACGATGACGACAAATCCAGCGTTGATGCACAATCACTTGAGAGAATTAGTGCTGCAATGCACACAGCCTTCGGTCCGCGTTGGGAAGACCTCTGCCGCGGGCCTCATGTGCCGAAGACCGGTCGCATTGGCGCGGCCTGCGTGATGTCTCTCGCCTCTGCGTACTGGCATGGGAAAGAAAGTGACGACCCAACGCACCGCCTCACCCGCGTCTACGGCACCGCTTTCGCCTCGCAGGCCGAACTCGACGCCCACCTCGCGCAACTCCAGCAGGCGAAGGAGCGCGACCACCGCGTCATCGGCAAGAAACTTCACCTCTTCCACATCGACGAGATGGTGGGCCAGGGGCTGATCCTGTGGACCCCCAAAGGGTCGGTCATCCGCAACGAACTGCAGACCTTCATCTCGCAGGAACTGGTGAGGCAGGGGTACACCCAGGTCTACACGCCGCACATCGGCAAACTCGATCTCTACAAGACCAGCGGCCATTTCCCCTACTACAAGGAATCGCAGTTCGCGCCGATCATCGAGAATGATTCGCTGACGAAGGTCATGAGCGAGGGCTGCTCCTGCGCGGAGATGACGCACCGCCTCGACGCCGTCTCCGCGCGACTCCAGCGCGACCTCAACGAGCGCACGCAATCGAGCGCCATCACCGCCGACCGCGTGATGCCCGACGAGAAACTCCTCGAGGGCTTCCTCCTCAAGCCCATGAACTGCCCGCACCACGCGAAGATCTTTGCGTCATCCCCCCACTCCTACCGCGACATGCCAGCGCGCCTCTCCGAGTTCGGCACCGTCTACCGCTGGGAGCAATCGGGCGAACTCAACGGCATGACCCGCGTCCGCGGCTTCACCCAGGACGATGCCCACCTCTTCTGCACCCCCGAGCAGATCCCCGCCGAACTCCTCGGCTGCCTCGAACTCGTGAAGATCATCTTCAAGACGCTCGGGATGAAGGACTACCGAGTCCGCGTCGGCCTGCGCGGCCCGGACTCGAACAAATACATCGGCGAAAGAGCGAACTGGGACAAGGCGGAGCAGGCCTGCCGCGACGCCGCGAAGACGCTGGGCGTGTCATTCGTCGAAACCCCGGGCGAGGCCGCGTTCTACGGCCCCAAGATCGACTTCATGGTCAAGGACGTCATCGGCCGCGAGTGGCAACTCGGCACCGTGCAGGTCGATTACAACATGGCGATCCGCTTCGACCTCTCCTACATCGGCCCCGACAACAAGCCGCACCGACCCGTCGTCATCCACCGCGCCCCCTTCGGCAGCATGGAGCGATTCATCGGCGTTCTCATCGAGCACTTCGCCGGCGCGTTCCCGACGTGGCTCAGCCCTGAGCAGGTGCGCATCCTGCCGATCAGCGAGAAGACGAACGAGTACGCGGCTGAGGTTCACTCCTATCTGAAATCTCAGATTTCAAATTTGAGATGCACCGTGGATTCCTCCAACGACCGCATCCAGGGCAAGATCAAGATCGCCGCGGAGGAAAAGATTCCCTACCTCCTCATCGTCGGCCCCCGCGACGCCGAAAGCCGCAGCGTCTCCCTCCGCATCCGCGGCGAGGAGAAAGACGCGGGGGCGATGCCCCTCGATCAGTTCGCCGCGAAGTTGAAGGGGGAGATTGAGGGCCGGAGAGCAACGCTCACAGCTTCGCCTGTCGCGATTTGATCCGTGATTCCAGCCTGAAAGGCTGACAGTAAATAGCCGGGGGTCGAGCGAGTCTTCGAGCGTAACCCCCGGGCAACGACCCCATCACCGCTCTTTCGCATCCCCAAAAGGTGCAACACGATCCCAACTGGCGCGTACTCTAAACATCGAAATCCCAATGCGAAGTTGATATCGACGCTCAAACCCCGATCTCGCCGCCCCTTCTTCTTCCCGCTCGATCCGTTCGATCCGCCCTTGCCGTGGTGGATCCCCCCGATCGTGATCGTGTCGAGCAGCACGCCTGAGTGGGGCGACGTCACGACGAAGACCGTGCGCGCACCGGGGAGGATCAGCACCAACTGCGGATGGCTGACGCGGCGTTCGCGCCCACCGGCGGTTTCCAGCACGAACGGCCGAAATGGTCGGTCGCTGAGGGCTGTTCGGAGGATGTCGATGTGCATGGCAGGATCATATGCCACCAATTGCCGCAGGAGAAACCCTCGGCCCAAGAGCGGTCGCGAATACAGAGTCGTTCCTGAACCGATAATCGGCCCATGACCAGCCACGCACGATCGTTCCGCCTCCTCGCCCCGGTTTCGATGATCGCCGCATCACCAGGTACGGCTTTGGCCGAGCCGTGGAGCCAGCGCGACGAGGTCCTCGCGATCATCGGCGAGATGCAGGCCGACGCGGAGACACGATCCAGCCTGATGCAATCAACCGCGTCCAACCACGACGGCAAGTTCTTCCTCGCCTCACCCGACGGCGCGTTCCGCCTGAACGTCGGCGGCCAACTCCAGTTCCGATACAACCTCAACTTCCGCACCGACGACGACACCCCCCCCCCCGGCAACAAGCGATGACTTCGAGAGCGGCTTCAACCAGCCGCGCATCCGCATCGCCTTCGACGGCACGGTCCTCGACCCGAAACTCTTCTACCGCATCATGACCGACTCCGGCGGGTTCGGCGGCGGCGGCGACTTCCGCCTTCAAGATGCGTGGATCGGCTACAACTTCGACGGGGGCTGGACGCTCCGCGCCGGCGCGGGAGTCACCGCCTTCATGCGCGAGTGGTACATGGCGGACCAGAAGATGCTCACCCCCGAGCGCTCCCTTCAGTCCCTCATCTTCGGCCAGAATCGCTCGAAGTTCGTCGACCTGAAGTACCAGGCGGACGACTTCCGCTTCATCAGCACCTTCTCCGACGGCTTCCGCTCGCTCAACACCGAGTTCAACGCCGACCCCGCCGACTGGGCGATCACCGGCCGCGCCGAGTGGAAGTTCGCCGGAGGCTGGAAGCAACTCGAGAACGAATACCGCGGCCCGCAGGGCGGCGATTACGCCGGCGCGCTCGGCGGCGCGATCCACTTCGAGCAGGGGCCGAACCGAGTCCCCTGCGTCGATGAGCAGGACCTCTTCGCCTGGACCGCCGACATCCTGACCAAGGGCGACGGCTGGAACGTCATGCTCGCCGGCGTCGGCTACCACGCACAGGACGAGGCGGGCATCACCGGCGCGAACTTCAACGATTACGGCGGCCTCATCCAGGGGGGCTGCCACATCACCGAGTTCGTCGAACTCGTCGCACGCTACGACGCCATCTTCCCCGACGACGACCGCGACGCCAGCAGAACCTTCAACACCATCACCGGCGGGTTCAACTACTACCTCTACGGCCAGGCCGCGAAGTTCCAACTTGTGTGCCTCTGGTTCCTCGACGACACCGCGGACACGCGCGCCGGCAACTTCGGCAACACCGGCGCCCGCAACCCGACCAGCGCGCTCTTCGGCTCGCTCCCGACGGCGGAAGACGGACAGGTCGCACTCATGGCGCAGTTTCAGTTGCTGTTCTGAACTGGAGTTCCGGTGCGGAGGCGTGACTCCGTGGTAAACTCCCGCCGCTGATCCGATGACCAACCGCGCAGGATCAACTCTGGCCGGAGTTCTGCTGGCGACGCTCATCGGCGTCTTTGTCGGCGTGAGCGCTGTCACCTTTCGCTATGCGGAAGGACTCTCCTACCTCTCGAACGACCCAAAGACCTGCGTCAACTGCCACATCATGCGTGACCAGTTCGACGGCTGGCAGAAGTCTCCTCACCATGCCGTCGCAACCTGCAACGACTGCCACGTCCCGCAGAACTTCATCGGCAAGTACTACACCAAGGCGACCCACGGCTGGCGGCACTCAAAGGGCTTCACCCTCCAGGATTTCCACGAGCCGATCCAGATGAAGCCCGACAGCCGGGCCGTTGTCGTCGAGAACTGCCTCCGCTGCCACACCGAACTCGTGAGCGACATCGCCGGCGCCGACGCGCACGGCGACGGCATCGACTGCATCAAGTGCCACGCCGGAATGGGCCACGGCCCGCGCCGCTGATCAAAAGGAACATTCGCCGTGAACAGATCGCTCTATCCCAGCAACCGTCGAGGCGGTGCGTTCCTCTATGTGCTTGTCGCGGTGATCGTCGCAGGGGCCACCATCGGCGTCATGCTCCTCTCCCAGAACATCATGGAGCGCAAGATCGAGGCGAAGCAGACCTCCTTCAAGATCGTCGAGATCTCCGAAGCGACCATCGACCCCGCCGAGTGGGGAAAAAACTTCCCGCGTCAGTACGATTCCTACAAGCGCACCGTCGACATCGAGCGCACCAAGCATGGCGGCAGCGAGGCCTTCCAGAAACTCGACGACGACCCCCGCTGGCGCACCATCTTTAACGGCTACGCCTTCTCCATCGACTACCGCGAGGAACGCGGCCACGCCTACATGCTCACCGACCAGCGCGAGACCGAGCGCGTCACCAAAAAGCCGCAGCCCGGTGCCTGCCTCCAGTGCCACGCTTCGGTCGTCAACGCCTGCCGCGCCGAAGGGATCAAGCACGGTGCGTCCGGCACACTCGACGACCCCTTCCTCTCAACGACCGGTCAGGAACAACTCTTCAAGGGCTTCGGGGCCGTCTGCCCCATGCCCTACAACGACGCAACCCAACTCGTCGCGCACCCCGTCTCCTGCGGCGATTGCCACGACCCGGAGAGCATGACCCTCCGCGTCACACGCCCCGGCTTCATCAACGGCATCCAGGCGCTCGCCGCAAGCACCGATCCCCTGCCGCACTTCCACAGCATCGAACGCTGGCGAAAATCTTCACGCAAAAAGCCCTACGACCCCAACCACGACGCCTCGCGCCAAGAGATGCGCTCCATGGTCTGCGGCCAGTGCCACGTCGAGTACTACTTCAAGGGCGACAGCAAACTCGTCACCTACCCCTGGCACAAGGGATTGAAGGTCGAACAGATCGAAGCCTATTACGACGAGGTGGGCTGGAAGGACTGGACGCACGCCACCTCCGGCGCCCCAGCGCTCAAAGCCCAGCACCCCGAGTTCGAGACGTGGAGCCAGGGCATCCACGCCCGCAGCGGCGTCTCCTGCGCCGATTGCCACATGCCCTACGTCCGCGAAGGCGCAATCAAAGTGAGTGATCACCAGACGCGCAGCCCTCTCCTGAACATCGCCCGCGCCTGCCAGGCGTGCCATCCCTACACCGAGACCGAGATCCGCTCACGCGTCGAAGCGATCCAGGACCGCACCAAGAACCTGCTCGACCGCGCCACCGCCGCCACGCTCGCAGCCATCAACGCGATCGAGGCCGCCGCGAAGGCCGGCGCCACCGACGAAACCCTGAAGGCCCCGCGCGACCTCCAGCGCAAGGCCCAATGGCGCCTCGACTTTGTAGCCGCGGAAAACTCGATGGGCTTCCACGCCCCGCAGGAAACCGCACGCATCCTCGGCGAGGCGATCGACTACGCCGGACAAGCGCAGATCGCGGTGCTTCGCCCATCAACCGCGGCCGCAAAGTAGATCGGGTCACGGTTGATTCTCAGGAACGTGCGTCGGAAGCAGGCCTATGCCTTTCAGCCCCGAAGGGGCGCAGGGATGTAGCCCCGGGTGAAGCGAGTCTTCGAGCGAAACCCGGGGTAACACGACAACCCAACTCCTCTTCGCCAAGCCCCGAAGGGGCGGCAGAACGGCTCGCAACCGACTCGGGTTGCCGCGTTACAGCGAGCACCGAGGCCCAAATGAGATGGACTCACGCTCGATTCTGATTTGGGCCCTCATAAGTTCCTGCCCGCGCCTTCCGGCGCGGGCAGGCCGCAGAAGGAAATGGAATTGATCCGTTCGCTCAGCGCCGGCGGCGACGCAGCATTGCGCCCCCCGCCAGCGCCAGCATCCCCGCTCCCGGCGCCGGCACCGCAACCGGCTCGCCGTAGATGACGTCGTCCATCACGACCAGATCCTGGAATCCCCGGCCAAAGAGCCCATCATCCACACCGGCGCCGATCGCCGTGTTCCCGGCTGTGATGCGCACCCGCGCCACGCGCTCCCCGGCATCGAACGATGCTCCAGCGAAGGACAAACCCCCGCCGAAGTTCGACACGCTCTGCGAAAGGAGGAGATCGTCGTTCAGATCGTAGAACTCGATCGATGAGGACGAGTCCAGGTCCACATCCGCGAACACCGCGCCGAACCCGCTCACCGTCGCGGGAGTCGTCGGATCGCTCGGCACAAAGAAGGTCACGTCGGTGACCGTGCTCTCACTCGCCGCGAAGAGGCGCTGCGACGAGAATGTCAGGAAGAGCGACGTGTACGCCGGGTTGATGTCGCCGAAGCGGACATTCGCCGCCCCGCCGACCTCGACGCGCTGGCTCACCAGGAATCCCGTGCCCGGCGTGCTGAACTGCGCCCCGCGCGGCGAGCCCGCGGGTGGCGGCACCCGATTAAAGAAGTTGTCGGGCATCAGGCCCGGCGACGTGCCGGGCCTGCGCTTGCCGAACCGGGTCTGGAGCTTGAGCGCCCTCTCTTTGGCCATGCGCCGATTATGGCAAAAAACCGTCGCGCGGACGTCGCCGCGGCGCATGTCAGGCGCGTATAGGTTTTGCTAGGATTAAAACATGGCACTACATATCGTCGTGTGCGTGAAGAGCACCCCCGCGTCCGTGAACGTCGGCGTCGACGCCGCCGGCCTGCCCAAGACCGCCGGCGTCCCCGTCGCCCTGAATCCCTACGACGAGTTCGCCGTCGAGGAGTCGGTCCGCCTGAAGGAGCGCGTCCCCG
>JAGVLZ010000267.1 GCA_020054055.1 Phycisphaerales bacterium | reverse complement strand
GGCCCCGGCGCGCCGGGCGGCGCGGGGACGTACGCCGTCAACGGCAAACTCACGCAAGGCTGGGCGGTCCTCGCGCATCCGGCTGAGTACGGCGAGACCGGCATCATGTCGTTCCAGTTCGGCAGCGACGGCACGGTCTACGAAAAAGACCTGGGCGACGGCACCGACGACGCCGTGAAGCACATGGATGCGTACGACCCGACCGACGGGTGGACGCCGACCACGAACTGACCCATCTCGTGAAGAATAGAAAAACGCCGCCCGCGTTCCCGCGGGCGGAGTCGTCTCGAAGAAGAAGCGTTGGTGTGCGCTCGCTTCGCGGGATGTCAGGAATCACTCAGCTGCAGGTCGAGTTGAAGTTCGACAGGACTTCCGTCACATCGGCGAAGTTCACCGTGCCGTTGCAGTCGGCGTCGCCTTCGCCCGAGACGGCGTAGACGAATCCGAAGTTCGCAAGGACGCTGGTGACGTCGGCGAAGTTGACGGTGCCGGGGGCGATCTTGTCCGCGTTGCCGGGGAAGCAGGGCGAGCAGTCGCCCAGCGTCAGGGCGTAGAACCCGCTGTTGAGGCTGAAGCCCGAGACGCGGACCTGATAGCGCGGGCGCTGCTGGACGAAGAGGGCCACGCGGGAGTCGAGGTCGCCATTTGTCGCGTTGGTGTCGTCTTTGCAGATGATCTGGTTGGCTTCGGTGCCGGGGCAGTCGGTGTGGACCGAGAGCATCGTGTCATAGACGAGTCCACGGTGTCGATCGTCGCCTGGCCGGTGCATGAGGCGAAGAAGTGGTACCAGACATCGGGGGCCGCATCGGTCGTGGAGCAAGTGGTCGAGCCCTCGGTGCCCGCGCCCCATGTGTCGCCCGGGAAGCCCCGGACGTACACGTCGGCGACGGTGCCGTTCGAGTCGAACCCGATGTTGGTCGAAACGCTGCGGAAGCCGACGAATCGGCCGTCGGGGCTGACGAACGAGGTCGGGAACGCCTGCACGGCGCTCTGAACCTCGCTGCTGCTGACATTCATGCGCTCGGTGTCGGTGGCCAGCGCGGCCCCGGCGACCGTCGCGGCGAGCGCCGCGGCGCTGAGCAATCGAACGGTGGATGAACTGATCGCGCGGAACATGGGAAGTTCTCCTTTGGTGCTCACTCCTTGGAGTGAAGCGTTTGGTTTCAGGGTTCGGCGAACCCGCGAGCGGCAAACCTCGACCCGGATGATCGGCCGCCCGTCGGGCTTCATGCTCCAATGCGACGCCCGCAAGCGTTTCAACCGCCCGGATCAAAACATCCAGACGAATCTTCGAGCGGCCGCGGCGATTCCCTGCGAAATCGCGCCGGAACCGTCCTAATGCCGCGGATTAACGCTCAGCCCCGCCCGACCCGCCTCGGCCCCGCCGTCCAGCCGCAACACGTTCATCCCCGTGAGTGGAACGCCCACCAGCCCCCCGCCGTGCCACCGCCCCGAATCGTGGAAGATCACGACCATCGGATCGCGCTCCAGCCACACCGTCGCGGCGCGCTGCGCGAATGGGCGGGGCCAGAGCGCCATGAGGTCGTGAGGCGTGTACCAGTAACTCGTCCCGCGCTCTGCCGCATCGTCCGAATCAGACGGACAAACAAACGGTGGCCCGGCCCGGGTCGTGCCGCGCTCATCAACGCTTGGAGTCTGAACATCGAGCCGCTCCGCGAGCGCCCTGAGCGGATCAAGGTGTTCACGTTGAACATCGACCGGCCGATCGGCGTAGGGCAGCAGCCCATCGAAGTCCCCCCGATGCATCCGCACCGCCTGCCCGAGCGTTCGCAGGTGCGCCAGGCATCCCGTGCGATCGCGCGAGGCCCGCACGCTCGACAACGCGGGCATCAGCAGCCCGATCAGCACCGCGATCACCGCGATGCAGACCAGCATCTCGAGCAGCGTGAACGCGCGATGGCCACTCCGACGGCCCATGCCCGATCTATCGGCCGAATCCGTGCCCCGCCTTCGCAAGGGCCGGCGCGGAGTTCTCGCGGCGTCACATCCCCGTCACGCGCTCGACCTCGTCCAGCGTCGTCACGCCCCGGGCCGCCATGAGCCAGCCGGACTGCTGGAGCGTGGTGAAGACCCCCTGCTCGATGATCTTCTTCATCTGCGCGATCGTCGGCATGTTCAGCACGCAATCGCGCAGTTCGTCGTTGAAATCGAGCATCTCGAAGACCGCGCGTCGGCCGTTGAACCCCGTCCGAAGGCACCGCGCGCACCCCGTCGCCGCGAAGACCTCCGTCTTCCCTTCGAGGAACCTGCCGATCCGCGTCGATTGGCCGGGCGTCACCTTCACCGGCCGCTTGCAATACTCGCACAGCACGCGGATGAGGCGCTGCGCGATGATCACGTCCATCGAGTTCGCGACCAGGTACGGCTCGATCCCCAGGTCGAGCAGACGGAAGACCGCGCCGATCGTGTCCTTCGCGTGGACCGTCGAGAAGACGACGTGGCCCGTCATCGCGGCCTGTGCCGCCGTTCGCGCCGTCTCGCCGTCGCGGACCTCGCCCACCAGGATCACGTCCGGGTCCTGCCGCAGCACCGACCGCAGGATGTCGCCGAAGGTGTTGTTGTGCCCGACCGGGATCTGCGTGACGTTGTCGATCGTGTACTCGACGGGGTCTTCGATGGTGACGACGTTGCGGCGCTGACGGTCGATCTCGCGGAGCGCGTTGTACAGCGTTGTCGTCTTGCCCGAGCCCGTCGGCCCGCAGGCGAGGATCATCCCCGCGTCGTTCTGGCACGCCTTCCTGATGCGCTCCAGCATGTAGATCGGCATGTGGATTTCAGAGAGCGACTGCGGCGCAATCCGCTCGTCGAGAATTCTTGCCACCAACTTGTGCCCATGCACCGTCGGCGTGAACGACGCGCGATAATCCACCTTGCGGTCGGGGAACCGCGTCGCGAAGTGGCCGTCGAGCGTCGCGTCGCGCGGCGCCTGCTGCATCTGGCACGCGTTGCGGATCAAGCCGAGCGCCAAGTCACCCACCACCCTCGGCAACTCGACGATGTGGACCATCTGACCATCCACGCGCATGCGAACCGAATAGGTGTCCCCCTTCGGCTCGCAGTGGATGTCCGTCGCGCGCGTCTTCGAGCCGGTCAACAGCATCAGTCGCACCGCGGTCGAGCCCTGCCCCTCGCCCCGGAGCGCCTCGCTCCGGTTCCCCCCGGCGTCGACCAACTGGATGAACTCGAGTTGCGCCTGCTTGGGGGGGAGCGCGTCGAGGATGTTCCGGAGTTCCACCGCCCAGGGCGAGCCATCGTCCTCATCGCCGTTTCGCACCACCTTCTTCGCGGCGAACTCCTTCATCGCGAGCGGCTTCGGCTCCTCCGCCGCGACCGAGAAGGTGTGCTTGCCCACAACGATCACATCGCCCGGATTGATCGCGGCGGAACTCACCGCCTCGCCGTTGATGCGCGTGCCGTTCCGCGAGCCGAGGTCCTTCAGCACATACTGCCCGTTCGCCCCCGGCTCGATGACGCAGTGAAAGCGCGACGCCACATCGTCATCCTTCAGGGGGATGTCGTTGTCCGGGTGCCGACCGATCGCGACGCTCGCCGCGCCGAGTTCGAGCGAACCCACCTTGTCATTGCTGCAAACCAGTTTGAACGTAGCCATCGCGCGCACGAACCTCCCGAACGTCCGACTCCCGGCATTCTAAGCAGTTCCCAGCGGGCGGGCGCGGAACGGCACTCCTCTTCCGGGGGGGGTAGACTCGGACCATGCGACGATCCGCCCCACCGAGACCGAAGGCCGACAGGGGCGCTCCGACGCCTCGGACCGCCATGCCCAATCCCCGCCTCACCCCACGATTCGCCGGGATCGCCACCTTCTGCCGATACCCGCGCCTCGAAGATGTCGCACGCGAACATCGACCCGTCGATTGGGCTCTCTACGGCGTACCCTTCGATTCGGGAGTGACCTACCGCCCCGGTGCGCGCTTCGCCCCGCGCGCCATCCGCGCCGAATCCCAGTACGTCAAGCCCTACCACGCCGTCCACGACCTGATGCTCACCGACATCCTGAGTCTCGCCGACGCGGGGGACTCCCCCACCACTCCCTACGACCTCGAAGCCAACGTGGCCTGTGTCGCCGACTTTGCATCGGGGCTTGGCGACCCGAGGTCCACCCGACTCTTCGCCGTCGGCGGGGATCATTCCATCGCCCTGGCCAACCTGCGCGCCACCCACGCGCGACACGCCGGAAAGCGCCCCCTCGCTCTGATTCACTTCGACTCACACCTCGACACCACCGACCAGACCTTCGGCCGCCGCCACTCGCACGCTTCCCCCTTCATCCGCGCGATCGAAGAGGGGCTCATCGACCCGAAGCACATGCTCAGCATCGGCATCAAGGGGCCGCTGAACTCGCCCCGCGACCTCGACTATTCTCGGAAACACGGCGTCACCATCGTCACGCGCGAAGACCTCGCGTCGGACGGTCCAAAGCGCCTCGACGCCTTCCTCAAGAAACTCGGCGATCGCCCCGCCTACCTCACCTTTGATATCGATGTCATCGACCCGGCCTTCGCCCCCGGCACCGGGACCCCCAGCATCGGCGGGCTGTCATCGTCGGAGGCGTTTGTGCTCCTCCGCCGACTCGGCACGCAGAATAGCCCGCCGAATATCGTCGGCGCCGATCTGGTCGAAGTGCTCCCCGACCGCGACCCGCAGGGGATCACGTCGCTGCTGGCGGCGCACGTCATCTTCGAGATTCTGTGTCTCGATGCGTTGCGGCGGCGCAGCGCCATGTGAACCCGTCGCGGGCGCTCGGGGCTCCGTCAGACTCTTCGCAGCGCCAGCATCAACTCGACCTTCCCCGCGTGCTCATCCAGTTGCGTGGCGATCTCCATCGCCGATTTCCCCTCGTCGGCGAGCGCGTACACCTCGCGCATCACCGGATCGGAGGTGTCGCTCAACGCAGCCGGGCCGTCGGCGGGGTACGCGGCTCGAACGTGGATGTGCCCGTTGGACTCCGGTGTGGTTTTCGCCGCGCTCGATCGCTCGAGCCGATCCAGCCGCTCGTCGAGTTGGGCGCAGCCAAGCCGGATTGTCTCCTTCGCCTCTGCGATGAGCGCTTCCAACTCTTCGCGCTGCCTGGCGGTCGTCTCGATAACCTGGACTCGCTCCACGATCGTCGGCACGCGACGTTCCCGCGCTGAGGCCGCCCGTGCCGCCACCCGCCGACGGATCATCGGCCATGCGAGCAGTACGCCCCCGCCGACCAACAGCATGGCGGCCAGCCACATCGGGGCCGACGCCAGGAATCCAAGTTGAGCGAGCGACCCCATCATGCCGAGCCGTACCTCCGCGGCGAACCAAACCTCCCCGGCACTCCATGCCGGATCACAACCCGCTTTGATCGGTACGATCCTCCCGTGGTCGTGACAAAACCATCCCCGGGCGATGAACGCCGTCCAGACTCCATCGGATCACTCCGCCGGGATGACCGATTCGCCCGTCGCGTGGCCCTGCGTTGGCGCAGGCTGACGGGTGGAACCGAAGTCGATGGGGCAATGACCCTGATCGCGTGCTCCGGTGGGGCC
>JAGVLZ010000046.1 GCA_020054055.1 Phycisphaerales bacterium | reverse complement strand
GATCGGCGGGTCGGTGGCGCTTGGCAACGCGATGCAGAACACGGGGCTGGCGGCGGTGCTGGCGGAGCAACTGCTGGCGTCCCGCGAGGCGCTCGGGGCAATCGGGCTTCTCGGGGCGGTATACGCGCTCACGCTGGTTTTCACGATGCTGATGAGCAACAACGCGGCGGCGGCGCTGATGTTCCCGGTGGCGATCAGCGCGGCGGCTCAGGCCGGGATGCCGGTGATGCCGCTGATTGTGTGCATCACGATCGCGGCGTCGGCGGAGTTCATTACCCCGCTGGGATATCAGACCAACCTGATGGTCGCCGGGCCGGGTGGATACCGATGGAGCGACTTTGTTCGATTCGGTGGGCCATTGACTTTGCTGGCTGGCGCGGTATGCGTCGCCGCGTCGGCGTTGTGGTTCGGCGTGTGAATCGGACAGGTTTTCCACCACGAGGGCCTATGGAGACGGTTACAATTCGGCCGTTTGATAGGGCCCAACGGGCCGACCGGCCCTTCCGCAGGGGTCCCTGTTTCGGGCAGTTGGTCGGTGAAATGATGTGTAGTGACCGCTTCGGGCGGGATTTGACAATGTCAATCTTTCAAGGAACCCGAACAGTTGGCGACGATTGTGTGTATATTGAAAGTGATCTCTCTCTCCTCCAGCGGGGCGCCGTTGAAAAAATGGCGCCCTGCTTGTTTTAAGATGTGGTGAGGATCGGTGCGCGTGGACCTGAGCGGATCGACCATTCTGGTGACGGGCGCGGCGGGGTTCGTCGGCTCGCATGTGTGCGAGGGCTTGCTCGCGCGCGGGGCCGCGGTGGTGGGGATCGACAACTTCGATCCCTTCTACAGCGCCGAGATCAAGCGCGCCAACGTGGTCGATGCGGCGCGCGATCGGCGACGATTTCGAATGATCGAGGTCGATATCCGTGAGAAAAGCGGGATCGAAGCGCTGTTTGAGCGCGAGCGGTTCGACGGGGTGATCCACCTCGCGGCCCGCGCGGGAGTCCGCCCCAGCATTGCGGAGCCGGCGCTGTACGCCGACGTGAATGTCGTTGGAACAACGGTGCTGCTCGAAGCGGCGCGGCGCACGAAGTGCGCGCGGTTCATCGGCGCGTCGTCGAGTTCCGTGTACGGCAACAACCCGAAGGTTCCCTTCGCGGAGGCCGATCCGGTCGATCATCCGATCAGTCCCTACGCCTCGACGAAGAAGGCGTGCGAGTTGATGGGGCACACCTACCACCACCTGTGCGGGATGCCGGTGGCGATGCTGCGGTTCTTCACCGTGTTCGGTCCGCGGCAGCGCCCGGACCTCGCGATCTCGCTCTTCATGAGGAAGATCGCGGCGGGCGAGCCGATCCCGGTCTTCGGCGACGGCTCGATGAGCCGCGACTACACCTTCATCGGCGACATCGTGAACGGGGTGCTCGCGGCGTACGAGCGCATCCCGGCGCACGGCTACCGGGTGTGGAACCTCGGGGGGAACAGGCCGATCACGCTGAGCGCGATGATCGAAGCGGTCGAGCGCGTGGTGGGCAAGCGAGCGGTGATCGATCGCAGGCCCACGCCGCCGGGGGACGTTGAACGGACGTATGCGGACCTGACGCGGAGCGCGGCCGAACTGGGGTTCAGCCCCGCGACAGGTTTCGAGGCGGGTCTCGCGGCGCAGTGGACCTGGATGAGGTCGATGGCGTCTTCGGGCGGTCGTTCATGACGCGCGTGATGTAGGCGCCGAGCACGCAGAGGCCGAAGGCACGCGACCAGAGTGGCGTCTCCGGCGCGTCGAGGTAGGAGCGCCAGACCGACTCGATCCCTTTGGACTCGAGGATGCCGGATCGGCGGAGGTCGGCGAGCGATTCCTCGCAGAGCGGCTTGAGCGATGTGTTCATCCATCGGCGGATGGGGAGGGAGAAGCCGCGCTTGGACTGCTCGAGGAGTTCATGACGGAGCAGATTGGGGAAGGCGCGGCGCAGGAGGTGCTTGTTCGGCAGGCCGTAGGGCATGCGGACGTTGGCGGGGATCGCCATGGCGGTGTTCAGCACGGCGGTATCGAAGAAGGGAACGCGGATCTCCAGGCCGTGGGCCATGCCCATCGCGTCCGAGTCGCGGAGGAGCATGTTCCCGGCGTAGTAGCGTGTTTCGAGGGTGGAAACGGCGACGACCGGGTCTTCGTCGTCGATGTCGATGTCGGCCATCGACTCGGGGGGCATGAAGGACGGCGTCAGGCGCGAGCGGCCCGCGTCGATGCCGAGTTCGGCAAGTTGGCTCGCGGACATGACGCGGCGGCGCTGGAAGTAAAGGTCGATGAGTCGCTCGCCGGTTCGGGCGATGTCGAGGAGTTTGTGCTTATAGGCGAGGGGCTTGCCGGTGGATGCGGCGCGTGCGAGCACGACGCGGACCCAGGCGGGGAGGTTGCGCGTGCGGCGCATCAGCATCTGGATCCGCGGGACGTCGGCGAACGAGCCGTAGCCGCAGAAGAGCTCATCGCCCCCGAGGCCGGAGAGGGCGACGGTGATGCCGGCGCGCTTGACCGCATCCGAAACAACAAAGGTGTTCAGGCCGTCGATGCTGGGCTGGTCGAGCGAGTCGAGCCACCGCTCGAAACCTTCGAGCGCCTGCCGGGTGCCGATCTGGACATCGTGGTGCTCCGCGCCAAAGAGGCGCGCGGAGCGTGCCGCCGGGGCGCTCTCGGACATGTCGGGGTTGTCGGAGAAGCCGATGGTGTAGGTGTTGATTTTGGAGGTGTGCTTCGCGGCGAGTCCGGCGATGATGGTCGAATCGATGCCGGAAGAGAGAAAAACGCCGATGGGAACGTCGCTGATGAGATGGTCACGAACCGAAGTATTCAGCGCGGCGTGGATCCGGTCGATCGCCTCCGGCTCGGTGATGGTCGGATCGATGGTGGGCGGCCGCCAATACCGGACGGGGAAGGGGAGGGTGGAGTTCAGCGCGGCGTCGATCGGGAACTCCTGCCAATATCCGCCGGGGAAGGAGTGGACGCCTTCGATGATGGTGTCGGGGTCCTGGACGGCGCCGAAGGCAAGCAGCGTGGCGAGGCCGCGCTGGCTGATGCGGCGCTCGATCAACCCGGACGCGAGGATGGCGCGCACCTCGCTGGCGAGCACGAGGGCGCTCGGGGTCCGCGCGATGTAAAGGGGCTTAATGCCGAGCGGATCGCGCGCGATGACGAGCGTGCGCTGCTTGGCGCGGTACCAGGCGATCGAGAACATCCCGCGGAGGCGTGCGAGGACGGCCGGACCCCAGCGGGCGAGGGCGTGCAAGAGGACTTCTGTGTCGCTGTGGCCTCGGAAGCCGGTTCCCTCGGCTTCGAGTTCTCTGCGCAGTTCGCGGTAGTTGTAGAGTTCGCCGTTGTAGACGAGGAGGTCGCCGCTGACCGGGTGGGCCATCGGCTGATGGCCGAGGGGGGAAAGGTCGATGATGGAGAGGCGTCGCTGTCCGAGGCCGAGCGTCAGGCCGTTGAGGTCGACGAACTCGAACCCGGAATCGTCCGGGCCGCGATGGGTCTGGGCGCAGACCATCGCGTCGAGGGCCTGACGCGCGAGCGCGGGGTCGTGTGCGATGATGACGGCGATTCCACACATTGATGAAGCGGGCGAGTCAGGAACCCCACTCTCAATCGGAGGCTTTGGCGAACGAATTCCGCGGTCTTTATCATCCGGCCGACGAGCACCATCATCGTATCCGACGATCGTTGCTCCGGCACACAATCACTTTCGGAGGTCATCGGATCATCGAAGGCTGCGTAGGGCAGGTACAAGGCTCTTTCGCAGGTACTCGCGGTATTGGTCCGCGAGTTCCTTGGTCCCGATGGCGTCCCAGAATGCGAGGCCATCGGCACCGTCGTCGAGGGGGGCCTGGAGCATCCGTTCGAGGTCGGGCTGATCGAGGAACTGATTGCCGAAGACCGGGTTCATGTCGTGGTAGCGCACCCAGACGAGTGCGATGACGGGTCGATCCGGGCCGGCGACCCTTCGCGCGCCCTCGACGGTGGCCTTGACCCTCGCGAGGTAGTGGGCGGCGGGGGCATAGCCGTCTCCAGACCTTCCGTCCGGCGCGGTCTTGTGGATGGTGTAGCAGACTGGATAGAAAGCGGTGATCGACCGCCAGAGCCAATCCAGTTTTTCCGGTTGGGCATCGTCGTGTGGCCAGTTATAGAACCCCCACTTGGTTCGCGGGCGGAGCCGCTTGCACTCGGCGAGTGTCTTTTCGAGAAGGCTGCGCGCGC
The DNA here is from genome assembly GCA_020054055.1 of Phycisphaerales bacterium. Lineage (GTDB taxonomy): Bacteria > Planctomycetota > Phycisphaerae > Phycisphaerales > UBA1924 > JAEUIV01. The sequence continues at coordinate 728 of JAGVLZ010000046.1, read as the reverse complement.
CGAGTTCGTAGTTCGCCCGCGCGATCCGTGTGATCTCAGCATCGGGTCGCTGCGGGTGATTCCGGCGTGCGATCGAGGTCGAGAGTTGCCTGTACTCCTCGTTCGCGTGCTCCCAGAGCGGACCCCAGGCCTCGAGGTCGATGATGGCGTATCCGGCCCAGTTCGGATCGGGGACCTTCTTCTCGATGTCGATGCGCAGCCTGGCGAGGTGGGCGTTCATGTCCACGGCCTGGGGGACGCCGCCCCGTTCCGGCTTGCCCTTCCAGAAGCGGGGGATGACGCCGAACTCATGCTCGTAGAAGATGACGGCGGAGTTCTGGATCGGCGTGCCCCGGAGGTCGATGCGGTGCTGTTCCGGGCCGGTGACGCACCAAAGGAAGATCGGTGGTTTGCCCGAATCCGATCGAGCGAACACGGCTGTCGCGACGAGGAAGACGACAAGCATCGTCCGGCTGATGCGTGGAGCGGTTGAACGGGCCGAGGTCATGGGGGTAGTCTACGCGCGAGGCCGTGTATCTGGGGCGAGACGCCGAATGAAGCAGCAACCAACCGCGCGAGTCGAGCCTCGACCGAGCCCCGGGCGGAGAATCGCGCGCGCGGTGTGGTTTGCGCTGCCGTGGTCGCTGGTGGTGCTGCTCTGGTGGAGCGAGCGTCCCTATTGGTTGGACGTTGCTTCCCATTTTCTGCTTCACGCGGCGGTGGTGTGCGCGGCGATCGGCGCGGTGCTG
>JAGVLZ010000217.1 GCA_020054055.1 Phycisphaerales bacterium | reverse complement strand
GGCGGCGGGGGACGACGAGGCGCGAATGGTGAGCGTGCCGATCCTGGTGGATTGAGGCGGAAGGGCTTGAGGCCTGGGGCCTGAGGGCTCGGCAAGCCGCCAAGCCCGCAAGTCCGAATGCCCGTCCTCAAGGCAGCGGCGGCGGATCGGATTGATTCGTCGCGGCGTCGAGTTGTTCCTGCGCGCGGACGGCTTGCTGGAGGCAGCGGAGGTCGGCGTAGTTGGCCTTGCCGTCGGTGTTGAGGTCGGGGCGGAGACGGTGCCACTCGTAGAGGTCTTCCGCGTCGAAGGTGCGATCGGAGTTGAGGTCTCGCCAGCAGGCGCCGTCTTCGAGGGCCGCGACTTCGCGAGCGGCGATGGCTTCGTAGCCCGGCAGAGTGAGGTGGTTGGTGTCGAATCCTCCAAACTGATACCAGCCGTTGACCATCATTTCGCCCCAAGCGGTGAGCGAGCCGAGGTTCACGGCGGCGCAGCGCGGCGATTCGAGGGCGAACGCGGCGGAGGCGGCGCGGTAGGCGTCGAGTTGCGGGTCGTCCGGGTTGGAGACCGGATGCGAGACGGAGAGCAGGAAGAAGAGTTCATCTTCGGGCCAGTCGTTGATGATCCAGGTCACTTTGATGCGGAAGATGATCGCTGAGATGTTGTCGATGAATGCCTCGGAGGAGGAGCCGGGGAGGATGGCGGAGAGGATGGAGGGGTCGTTCTCGTTGCGATCGTTCAGGCCGGTGTTGATGCGGACGAGGATGCGGGGCCTTTGTCCCTGCTGGAGGGCGAGTTCGCGGATGCTCTGGAAATAGAGTGTGAGGTAATCGTTGTCGATGGCGAGGAGCGCCTCGGCCATGTCGCGGGCGCTCCGGCCGCCGAAGGCGTAGAGGGTGTGGGATGAGACGCCGACGCTTCGTGCGAGGTTTTCCGCGCGGAAGTAGTAGGCGAGGAACGGGCCGACGGCGTTCTGGCCTGTCGGGGCGAAGGTGAAGTGGATCGAGGATTCGCGCGTGGCGGGTGGGAGGTCGATGAAGGAATCGGTGGCGGAGTATCCAAGGGGCGATGCGGTGGGGGTGTTCAGGCCGACGGCGTAGACGGCGTAGGGGATGGCGCCCTGCCTGGCGAAGAGTTGGAAGGAGCCTTGTGAGTCTTCGGGGAACGAGGCGCGGATGAGGTGGAGTCGGAGCGGCGCGTTCACATCGATGCCTGAGAAGCGGTCGATGAAGAGGCCGTGGAATGCTCCCGCGCCGCCAACGGAGCCTTGCGGGACGTAGAGATAGTTGAGCGGCGACATGCCGAGGTTGGGGGCCATGTAGCGGTCGAGTTCGGCGGGCGCGCCCGCGTACAGGAACTCGCCCGAGGCGACGGTGCTGCCCACGGCGTATTCGTAGCCCGAGCCGGCGCCGTAGCCGACGTTCTCGCCGGCGGCGATGAGCCCGGTGGCGTAGAGGCCGAAGCGCTCGTCGAGGGCTTTGATCCAGCCGTGGTCCCAGCCGTTGTTCTGGTGGAGTTGGTTGGAGTCTCCCAGGCAGACGACATCGGCGCGCGTGGTGGCGGCGGCGCGGAGCCAGGGGATGATCGCTTGCGCGTTGGTGATGTCGGGGAGGGGCGCTTCGGCGCGGGCGTGCCGAGGGTAAGCCGAGATCGCGATGAGAATGAGCGCGGCGATGGCGTTCGCCCCCCCGCTGCTTCGGTGTGAACTCATTCGCGTCTCTCCAGCCGTCCGGGCTTGCCGCGCTTCGGAAACTGAAGCGACTCGCGGCCGGTGAGGATAGGTCGGCTGGCGGCGTGGGCTTCGGGATCGGTTTCGAGGATTCTGGGGGGATTGGGTGGGCCGTTGGGGTTTCACCTGCGACTCAGTCTCAGTTACGCTATTATCCATCGGTCGGACTGGTCCGCGGCGTTGCTATTTCGGGCGGAGGGCTGAGTTTGGCGGAAGACTGCGAGAAAACGAATGGCGGAGGCCGCGACGATGCGCGTCGGGTGGCGCTGTCTCAGTTGAAGCCTGGGGAGGGGGGGACGGTGTGCGGTTCGGAGTTGAGCGCGGGGGACCGGCGGCTGCTCAGCGCGATGGGGTTGCGGGAGCGGGCGCGGGTGGTGCTGTGCCGGCTGGGCGAGCCGTGCATCGTGAGGGTGATGGGCGGGTGCAACTGTTCATCGCGGATCGGTTTGGCGCGGCCTCTTGCGGATCGGGTTTTCGTGACGCCGACGGATCGAGACGGGGGCGGATAAGGAACTCTGGTGTTGGGCGCGGCGATGATCTCTACTGATCGTGGTTCGGCGTCCGGCGCGGGCGGGGAGCGCGCGGTGACGCGGGTGGCGCTGCTCGGCAATCCGAACACGGGGAAGACGACGATCTTCAACCGCCTGTCCGGGTTGCGGCACAAGACGGCGAACTTTCCCGGAACGACGCAGGAGGCGCGGCTTGGGTTCATCGAGTGCGGCGAGACGACGATCGAGTTGATCGACCTTCCCGGCGTGTATTCATTGGAACTCGAGCAGACCGAGGCGGAGGTGTGCCGGAATGTTCTCGCCGGGGTGATTGCGCCGCGCGGCGAGCCGATGGAAGCGCCGGACGCGGTGTGCGTGGTGCTGGACGCGACGAATCTTTCGCGGGGGCTTGTGCTGTTGGGGGAGGCGCTGCGGCGGCGCTTGCCGACGGTCGTGGCGCTGAACATGATCGACCTGGCGCGGCGGGCGGGGGTGCTAGATCG
>JAGVLZ010000106.1 GCA_020054055.1 Phycisphaerales bacterium | reverse complement strand
CGAGGTCCGCGATCGCGCCGACCTCCGCGTGCTCGGTCGCGGTGGGATAGGCGCTGACGCACTGGAGGAAGACGGCTTCGTGCCGTTTGACCCAGGCGGCGGCGCGCTTGACTTCCTCGCCGGTCGAGGCGCCCGTGCTGATGATGAGAGGCTTGCCTGTCGCGGCGAGCGCGTCGAGAAGAGGCTTATGCACGATGTCCGGGGAAGCGGTCTTGTAGGCGTCCCAGCGCATCTGGTTCGCCTCGCCAACGAGGTCGAGGCTGAAGACGCTGACGATCGCCTGCACCCCCTTCTGGTGGGCGCGGAAGACGATGTGCGAGAGTTGCTCGGCGCTGAGTTCGAGGCGCTTGAGCATCGCGATGGGGTCGCTCTCGCCGGCCTTGTGCTGGTAGGCCGCGAGGCGCGAGGCCTTGCTCATCAGCAGTTCGGCCTTGAAGAACTGGAGTTTGACGGCGCACGCGCCGGCGTCGGCGGCCGAATCGACCATCTCCAGCGCGCGTTCGACCGAGCCGTCGTGATTGACGCCGATCTCGGCGATCACATAGGGGGGATGCCCCGGGCCGATCTCTCGCGCGCCGATCTTCATCGCTGCTCCAGGATTGCCTCGGCGACCAGGAGGTCCGTGTGTGAGTCGATATCGACCACCGATCCCTCCGGGTTGACGATACCGCGACGCTCGCGGCCGAAGAAGGCGTGCGGGCCGGGGGGAACGCCATCGATTTCGAGGAAGAGGGCCCGGCGCGTGACGACGGTCACGCCGCCGTCGGGGAGGTGGGCGGGGGGCAGGTCCTGCCGGCGGAAGACGCCGTGGTTCAGGGCGTCGCCCTGCCAGGGTTTCACTTCGCCGCGCTCGCCGACGACGGCGGTCCACCACGGGTGATGCTTGCCGACGGGCGCGTAGGACTGAACGGAGTCCGCGCGGGATTCGCGTAAGAGCGAGACGGCGCGCTCGATCAGCCCGGCGGGGCGGATGGGCACGTTCGCGTAGAGGATGACGATCGTGTCGATTGAGTCGTCATTGAGCGAGAGCACGGCGTGTCGTGCCGCCGCGTCTATGGTGGCCGTGTCGCTCGCGAGGTCGGGGGGGCGCGAGACGGCGTCGATGCCCGCTTCGACGGCGATCTTCTGGAGTTCCGCGCCGTCGGTGGAGAGGGCGATGCGGTGGACGATCTCGGTGCGCGCGGCTTCGTTGGCCGCGTCGATGGTCCACAGCACGCATGGACGGCCGGCGACGGGGCGCCAGTTCTTTCCCGGCAGCCCCTTGCTGCCCGCGCGGGCGAGGATGAGGGCGAGTGTCGTCATGGTCTAGGGCATCGTTCGCAGGTCGGGATGGGCGTGGCCATGATCTCGGAGGGCGGCCCGGCGGCGTTCCATGAGGCGGGACCAGACGGGGGCGATGCCTTCCATGAGCGCGTTGCCGACGGGTTCGTGCTGCTTCGCGTCGATGTCCGTTTCGTCGGCGATGACGAGGCCATCGCAGCGGATGAACATGCGAGAGCCGGCGTCGCGCTCGACCGTGCCTCGGGGCTTGGGGAGTGGTGCGATGCGTTCTCCGGCGATGGGTCGCGGCATTGGGTCGATGACTCCCGCGCAGGCGAAGAAGAGGGCGCGGTCGTAGAAGCCTTCGACCTCTTCGTAGACGGCGTCGCGGCGCGTGATGCGGGGGACGATCCAGGGGTGCGGCAGGCCGCGGACGAAGCGGCGGCCGTCGAGCAGGCGCTGTGTGTTCACGAGCGCGCGCGAGAAGTGGGGGGTCTGAGTGAGGGCGGAGTATGTCGGTTCGGTTGTCGCGTACAGGTCGACGCTGATGACATCCGGCGATGCGGCCAGGAGCGCTTCGATGGCGGCTTCGTCGGCGGTGGCGTCGGTGCGGAGGTGGATTCCGGGGATGCGCGCGTCGCGCGCGGCGCGGATGATGGCGGGGAGTTCGGGGTGGAGGAGCGGATCGCCGCGGCCGAAGAGGGTCAGGACGCCTTGCGGATTGGTTGATGCGAAGTTCTTGAAGAGTCTGGCCGCATCGGCGACATTCAGCCTCGACGCGTCAGGCTCGAGCGCCCGGCGGGCCGTGGTCACTTCGACGATCAGGTGCGAAGGGGCCGATGCGTTGAGCCATGAACTTCCGCCATTCTCCGATGTGAGTTTGCGGCCTCCGCTCGCATCTGTTCCCACCTGTGTCGGCTGTGCCAACTCTTCGCTCGGGCTGACGGGCGATTCGCACGCCGCATCCGCGATGAATCGGCGCTGGATGGAGCGCAACTCGGCGGAGACCTGCACGCAGCAGGATTCGGCGATCGGGTCGCGGCGGGGACGGGTGGGCTTGAAGCCGAGCAGGCCGCCGAGGGTGGCGGTGGGGTCTCCCGCTTCGCGTCCCGCGGCGAGTTTTTTCGTGAGTTCCAGGCCGATCACGCATCCGGCCACGCCGGGCGGTGCCTGGGTGAAGGTGAACGGGAGGGCCGAGGGGTTCTCGCGGTGGCGTGCGATCACTTCGCCGCAGAGCGCGGGGTCGATGTCGCACCAGTCGGGGCCGAGGATGAGCGCGGAGTCGTAGTTGCAGTGTGCGAGCGCGTCGGCGACGAGAACGGGATCGAAGACCTCGTCGTAGCAGGTCAGGCCGGCGATCCCGCCGCGCCAGCAGGTGCGCGCCCACATGCGAGCGGCCGCGAT
>JAGVLZ010000045.1 GCA_020054055.1 Phycisphaerales bacterium | reverse complement strand
CCGCGCGCTTCGTCTCGACGAGCACGGGTGCGGCGGTTCCGGGGACGGGGGGCTTCGATTTGGATTTTTTGGGCTTGGGCAATGCAGTGGCGCGGGGCACGGTGCGGGCTCTCCCTCTCTTGAACGGGCGGGCATGATAGACGGTGACGACAGCAGCATCCGTCTCTTCCTCGAAGACTCGTCAGAGTCGGCTTCCGGGGTCGGGGGAAGCCGCTTCTGAGTCCGCGAAGAAGCGGATGCTGCGATGCGTCACCGACCCGGATTCGCGTCCTTGAAGCACCAGACCCACGCGCCCTCCGCTCGATGTCGGAGGATGTACCGAAAAACACGGACCTGATGTTCCCGGTCCGCGATGCGGTCGACTCCCCCTCCCCGTCCCCATATCCGCCCGGATCGGCGCGAGACCCTGAGCGAAGCGAGTTGCTTCGCTTTACCGAGCGCTTTGAGCGCGTCGATGTCGCTCGCGCGGAAGAGCGCGTGCACATGCGTCGCGGCGCACGCGACAGCAAGCGGGATCAGGTTCTCTCTGATGAGTTTCTCGACGAATGCAGCGCCCGCGACGGAGCGCTCGTGCTGATTCAGCGCGGGTTCAGCATCCTTCGAGACTCGTTCCGCCCAGTTGCGCAGGTGGATGTGCTCCCACGACGGAGGGCGGTGCTTGTAATCGCCCGACGAATGAATGCGATGGTCGCGAGATCGAAACCCTCGCTCATCCCCGGGCAACCACCACCCTCGGAGCATTGCGATCGCATGAACCCAGGGGTGGGAACGCGCCATGCGGACGAGCGTATCAGCATCCGACACTTCCTCGAAGACTCGTCAGTGTCGGCTTCCGGCGCGAGGCATCATCCGCTCACCTTCTTCTTCCGCTTTCTCACCCTTGTTCCCGGCATCCCCGGCTTCGGTTTGTTCGCGCCGGGGCGCTCGGGTTCGAGGTCTGTGCGGCGGACCTTCGACCCCTCGCGGAGCATGGCGGGGTTCTCTTTCAGTTTCTTGATCTGGTCGCGGATGGCCGCGGCCTTCTCGAACTCGAGCGATTGCGCCGCTTCGATCATCTCGTCGTTCAGCATCTCGACCAACTCGGACCCCTCGATCATCGGCTCGGCTGATTTCGCGGCTTCGCGGGCTGTACGGCGGGCGGACAACTCTTGTTCCATGCCGCGGCGGATGGCTTTGACGATCGTTTCGGGGGTGATGCCGTGCTGCGTGTTGTAGGCGACCTGCTTGGCGCGTCGGCGGTCGGTCTCGTCGATCGCCATCCTCATCGCGGAGGTCACTTCGTCCGCGTAGAGGATGACGACGCCTCCCGCGTTGCGCGCGGCGCGGCCGATTGTCTGGATCAGGCTCGTCGGGCTGCGGAGGAAGCCGGCTTTGTCGGCGTCGAGGATGCAGACGAGCGAGACCTCCGGCAGGTCGAGCCCTTCGCGGAGCAGGTTGACGCCGACGAGCACGTCGAAGGCGCCTTCACGGAGATCGCGGAGGATTTCGAGGCGTTCGAGCGTTTCGATCTCGCTGTGCAAGTAGCGCACTTTCAGCCCGGCTTTGTCGAGATAGTTCGTCAGGTCTTCGCAGAGGCGCTTGGTGAGGGCGGTGATGAGGACGCGCTCGTTCCGCGTGGCGCGGATGCGACATTCCTCCAACAAATCGGGAATCTGGCCGCTGGCTGGGCGGACGTGGAGGATGGGGTCGATGAGGCCGGTGGGCCTGATGACCTGCTCCGCGACTTCGCCCTTGACGCGTTCGAGTTCGTAGGGGGCGGGGGTGGCGCTGACGAAGACGAGTTGCTGCGCGATCGACTCGAACTCCTCGAACTTGAGGGGGCGGTTGTCGAGGGCGCAGGGGAGGCGGAAGCCGTGCTCGACGAGAACGCCCTTGCGTTGCTGGTCGCCGTTGTACATGGCGCGGATCTGGGGGACGGTGACGTGGCTCTCGTCGATGAACATGAGCCAGTCGCGGCCGACTCCGGGGGCGGGGCCCGCGCGGACGATGCCTCCCCCCGCGTGATGCTCGCCGTCCATCGAGGGGCCGCGGGTGAAGTAGTCAAGCAGCGTGAAGGGGCGTTCGCCGGGCTTGCGGCCGTCGAAGTGGCGCGAATAGTTCTCGATGCCGTTGCAGTAGCCGACCTCTTCGATCATCTCGAGGTCGTACTTGGTGCGGGCGAGGAGGCGCTGGGCTTCGAGGAGTTTACCGTCGGAGCGGAGTTGCAGGACGCGCTCGTCGAGTTCGGCGCGGATGTTGCCGACAATCTCCTTCAACTGGTCCTCGGGTGGGACGTAGTGCTTGGCGGGGAAGACGAAGAAGGCGGTTTCTTCCGCGAGGACCTCGCCGGTGAGCGGGTTGACGAGGGCGAGGCTTTCGATCTCGTCGCCGAACATCTCGATGCGGACGGCGTGCTGCTCGTAGGCGGGGTACAGGTCGATGACATCGCCGCGGACGCGGTAGGTGCCGCGCTTGAAGTCGATCTCCGCCCGCTGGTATTGCATGCCGTTGAGCGCCAGCAGGAACTCGCGCCGGTTCAGCCGTTGCCCCTTGTGCAGCGGGAAGACGCGGTCCTGGTAGGCGTCTGGGGAGCCGAGGCCGAAGATGCAGGAGACGCTGGAGACGACGATGGTGTCGGGTCGGCTGAGCAGGCTGCTCGTGGCGAGGAGTCGGAGACGGTCGAGGTCGTCGTTGCGCGAGGCGTCTTTTTCGATGTAGATGTCGCGCGCGGGCAGGTACGCTTCCGGCTGGTAGTAGTCGTAGTACGACACGAAGTAGGCGACGGCGTTCTTGGGGAAGAGTTCCTTCATCTCCTCGTAAAGTTGCGCGGCGAGGGTTTTGTTGTGCGAGAGGATGAGTGTCGGGCGCTGCATGCGCTCGATGACGTGGGCCATGGTGAAGGTCTTGCCGGTGCCCGTGGCGCCGAGGAGGCACGCGGCGGGCTCGCCGCGGCGGAGGCGCTCCGTCAGCGCCTCGATCGCTGTGGGCTGGTCGCCGGTGGGCTTGTAGGGGCTGACGACTTCGAAGGGGCGGAGGGCCGCGTTCATGACCCGATGATAGCGCGGCGTCCAATGCAACCCACCCGTCCACACGGGGTACCCTTCTCCCGGAAGGATCCGGAGTACCCACCGACATGCCGCGCACCCTTTCCCGCCGCGACGTTCTCCTTTCCGTCCCGCCGACGCTCGCCGCGCTCTCGCTCGCCGCCCCCGCGACCGATCGGCTGAACCTGGGAGAGGGGATGGACGGGCTCACGATCAAGCGCGGCGCGGAGGGCATCCCGCGGCGGCTGTTCCACCAAGGCGAACTGCTCTTCCACCCCGCCGGATCGCGGAACGTGCGCGTGCAGTTCACCATCCGGCCGCGGATGACGACGCGGGTGCGAGTGACGGATGGGGCGATCGTGGTGGATGCGGACGGGTGCTGATTCGAATGGTTTGCTGTGGCACTGACCCGTCCGCGGCACGAGTTTCACGCCTCCACGCCGGCCTTCTCACGGTCCTTGCTCTGGCGATCCGCCTTCTTGCGATCCGATTCGCTCAAGAGTCGCTTGCGGATGCGCACGCTGGTCGGCGTGACCTCGACCAGTTCATCCTCCTCGATGTATTCGAGGCACTGCTCGAGGCTCATCTTCCGCGCCGCCTTGAGCCGCACGAAGGCTTCCTTCGTTGCTTCGCGGAAGTTGGTGAGGTGCTTGGGTCGGGTGATGTTGATGGTCAGGTCGTTCTCGCGGTTGTGCTCGCCCACGATCTGGCCGGCGTACACCTTCTCCTGCGGCACGACGAAGAACACGCCGCGGTCGCTCAGCGCTTCGAGCGAGAAGGCGGTGACCGCGTTCGATTCGAGCGAGAGCAGCACCCCCTGCCCGCGCCCCGGCAGTTCGCCCGTCACCGGCGCGTAGCGCTCGAAGGCGTGGTGCATGATGGCCTCGCCCTGCGTGTTCGTCAGCAGACGGCTGCGCAGACCGATCAGGCCGCGCGAGGGGATCTCGAACTCCAGGTAGTTCCCCGATTCGCCCCGCGGCTCCATCGTCTCGACGATGCCGCCCCGCTGGCCCACCAGTTCCATCACCGCGCCGACGTGCGCGTTGGGGCACTCGACGACCAGGATCTCGATCGGCTCGTGGATCTGGCCGTGGACCTCGCGCGTGATGACACGCGGTTTGCCCACGGAGAGTTCGAAGCCTTCGCGGCGCATGTTCTCGATCAGGATGCCCAGGTGCAGCAGCCCTCGCCCCGAGACCTGGAACTCGTCCCCCATGCCGAACTCGACGCGGAGGGCGACGTTGTGCTCGCACTCCTTCATCAGGCGATCGCGGATCTGGCGGCTCGTGACGTACTGCCCTTCCTGGCCGGCGAAGGGCGAATCGTTCACGCGGAAGATCATGGTCAGCGTCGGCTCGTCCACCTTTACGGAGGGCAGGGGCTTCGGATCGACGGGGTCCGCGAGCGTGTCGCCGATATCGATCTTCTCGATGCCGATGACCGCGCAGATGTCACCCGCTCTAATTTCTTCGACCTCCATGCGCGACAGGCCGACGAAGCCCATGAGTTTCGTGACCTTCACGTTCCGGCGCGCGCCGTTTCGATCGAGGAGCGCGATCGGCATGTTCCGCTTGATCACGCCGTTGAAGACGCGGCCGATGCCGATGCGCCCGACGTACTCGCTGTAGTCGATCGTGGTGACCAGCATTTGGAGCGGCGCGTTCGGGTCGCCCTTCGCCGGGGGGACGCGCTCGATGATCGCCTCGAAGAGGTCGCGCATGTCCGTCCTCTTGACCCCCAGATCGTTCGATGCCCACCCGTCGCGCCCCGCCGCGTAGACCACCTTGAAATCCAGCGCCTCTTCCTCCGCGCCGAGTTCCACCAGCAGATCAAAGACCTCGCTGATGACTTCATCGGGGCGGGCATCCGGGCGGTCGCACTTGTTGATGACCACCAGCGGCTTCAGCCCCGCTTCCAGCGCCTTGGCGAGCACGAAGCGCGTCTGAGGCATCGGCCCCTCCGCCGAATCGACGAGCAGCAGACAGCCGTCCGCCATGCGGAGGACGCGCTCGACCTCGCCCCCGAAGTCGGCGTGGCCCGGGGTATCGACGATGTTGATGCGGACCTCTTCGCCCGATTCGCGGTGATAGGTCACGGCGCAGTTCTTGGAGAGGATGGTGATGCCGCGCTCGCGCTCGATGGGGTTCGAGTCCATGATGAGGCCGTGCTGGCCCCCGGCGAGTTTGTCGAGTTCCCCGACGCGGAAGTTGCCCGACTGCTTGAGCAGTTGGTCGACGAGTGTGGTCTTGCCGTGGTCAACGTGCGCGATGATCGCCACGTTCCGCAGTTGCGTGCTCATGGAGTGGTCCCAAATGGTCTGAAACGCCCCCGCCGGAGGCCGAAAGGCCCGCCGCGCGGGGGGACATGATAGCCACTCCGCGTGGCACGGGTTTTCAACCCGTGTTCGTCCCGGTGAGACGGGTGTTCAATCCGCGCGTCTCACTCACCGAACCTCACCTTCGCCTGTCCCCGGATCGAACCGCCATCGCTTCGCATGAGCGCCCACTCGAACGACTCCACGCCTTGCGCGACCTCGAAGGCGTGCGTCATCTCCGGCGGAATCGGCCACCCTGCCGCACGCACCGCCGCGGCCAGCGCGGCGGGCCTCACCACGCCCATGCTAATCCATGGGTGCTTCGCCCCTCCCACGTTTGCTTCGTCTTTGAGCGTCGCCGTCAACGACTCGACCAATGACGATCCCAACCCGATCACCCACCACCCCGAACTCTCCCCCTCGGCACTCGGATAGGCCCACGCCAGCCGCGCATCCTTCAGCCACGGCTCCAGCGACTTTCCGGCGTGTGACTTCGAGACGTTCACCTCGCGCACCGCGCCCGGGAACACGCCCTCGAAGTCGAGCGTCGCGGCATCCACCGCCGCCCCCTCCTGGTAACCCCACATCCCCTTCAACATTTGCGCGATCAATCGGTCCCCGGGCGCCGCCAGCGCCTTCGGGTCGGTCGCTTCCAGCGCGATG
>JAGVLZ010000070.1 GCA_020054055.1 Phycisphaerales bacterium | reverse complement strand
GGCGGGGGCGGGCGGCGGCGAGGCGAGTGTGTCCTCGATGATGACCACTTCCATGTTCATCAAGCCGCGGGTGCCCGGTATCGGGCGTGTCTCGAAGCGGAGGAAGCGCGGCTCGCCCGTGACCCCCGGCGCCAATCCGGGGAAGTTCGCGACATCGAACTGGCCGATGATCCCATCGCCAGCCTCGACGATCGTCAGCCCATCAGCGTAGAGGCCCGGCTCCGGGACGTATCCGTTGGCGAAACGGACATCGAGATGTCCGCCGAGGTCAGCGGCGTCGGCGACCGCGAGCAAGTCCGCGTCGAATGGCCCGGCGATGTCGATCTGGAGGCGGCCGGGGGTCCCCATGTTGTCGGGAGCGGAGAGTTGCTGGTAGTTCCCGAAGACGTCGATTTCGCCAGTCTGGGTGAAAGTGATCCCGCGCTGGCTGGGCTCAAGTTCCATGCCCGGGTCGATAAGTCCCTCGTTGAAGAGCGTCCCGGCGACGGTGAAACTCCCGTTCCCTCTGACGGTTCCCTGCCTGCCGATGGTGATGTTGAATGCCGCGACTCCCCCGGCTGCATCCATGTCAAGGAGTCCTTCGCCGCCGAATCGTCCGATCGAGACCTCGTTCATGGCAATACTGGAGGAGGGCAGGCCGTTATCCGAGAGCACAACCTCTCCGAATGATCCCGGGAGGTGGCCGATGATAAGGTGGCAATCGAGGCCGATGAGCGTCGAGCCATTGCGGACCTTCATCAGGCCGGCGCCCTGATATCCGACGAAGAGTGAGCCGCCAGACTGGGTCCACGAGGCTGGGCCGGCCTCCCCGATATCAATCGTGCCGCTGCCCGACGGGGAAGCACCGACGTTGATGACATCGAAGTTGGTCATGGCGTTGCAGCCGGAGTCGATGTCCAGATTCGCCAACCCCTCGCCGGCGATTTCGAGGAGGCCTCCGCCGGAGTGATGCCACGAAGCGTTATTCAGGAAGAAGAGTTCACCGTTCGTGCCGGCACCGGCCCCGAGCGAGACCGTCCCAAGGCTGATGAGCGCGCCGCTCGATCCGTACACGACCATGTAACCCCCGGAACTTGCGGGTGAAATGCGGAGCGAACCATTGACGGCGAGCGTGGTGTCGGCGATCGTGAGGTGCTGCGGCACGAAGTACGGCGTGGGCGCGGCGCCGAGGTTCACATCCTGGGCGTCGACGCCGAGGCCCGCTCCGGCTGAGTCGTAGATCGTGAGGAAGAGGGCATCGGTGCTCCCGTCACCCACTCTGAGAGAGGGGCGTTCTCCCGCGGGCGATGCCAGAATCAACTGATTCCCGAAGAGGTCGATCGTGACGCGGCCGCTCACGACGTTGACCGAGCCGAAGGTGGCGGAGTTGATGAGGTCCGCAAAGATGGTTGCGTCCGGGTTCCCGGTGATGGCGGTGGCGTCGAAGATCACATCGTCCGATGCGCCCGCGATCATGCCGCAGAGATACGCGCCGGCGCCGTTCAAGGTGGCGAAGATGTCATCGACGAGGAACTGCTGCGGTGCGGCGAAGCGGATGAGGCCGTCGGTCGGGACGCCGCCGAGGTCGGTGGGCATGTCGCCGGCGATGACGATGGAATCGCGGTTCAGCCCGGTGCCGTCGTCGTCGATCGTGATGAGTGAGTTCTTGCCGTCTCCCTCTGGCGGGCCGAGGGACGCGACATTGTCCCAGACCCATGTGGACACGCCGGTCTGGCGCAGTCCGGCGAATCGACGGTTCGCGGCGAGGTTTGAGAGCACCCCGTATAACTTGTCGCCCGCGCTTCCAGCGCCGTCGGGATCGAGCACCGCGAGATGGGTGCCGTACTCGAACCCGGCCGCATCGCCGAGGCCGACCCATCCGGATTCATTGAATCGCGCGAAACCCCGAGCATTATCATCGAAGCCCGCGGTGGTGAAAGAACCTGCCACCGCCAGCGCGGGCGGGTTGCCCCCCACTCCATCCTGATCCCAGAGTTGCAGGTCGAAAACCTGCCCGTTGACGCTGTTCGACACAGCGGCCCAGGAAAACCCGGTCCAGACCGCCAGCCCGATCGAAGGCTCACCCCCCGCCGTGGTGAACTCGCCCGCCACATAGAGCGCGGGGTCGAAGGACGTTCCCGACTCCCCATCCAGGTCGAAGATCACGGCGTCGTGCACGGTCCCGTTCACCCCCAACCCCATCCCCTCCCATGTGGAGTTGAATGGGAGAAAGATCGCGGCGTTCGAGCATGGAACGCCGCCCATCGCGCTGAAGTTTCCGCCAACGAACAGCCCATCAGTCTTGCCACCGGAGAGACCGGGCGGCAGGGGCGTGACGCATCGGGGATCGACATTCGGGCTGAGCGTGTTCGCGCCTTCCCACGCGGTTCCGTTCCAGATAGCGACGCCGTAGGCGGTTTGGAGATTAACGGTGTCAAAGTCTCCGACGACGGCGAAGCCATCGAAGGCGGCGAGCGGGCCGAAACCGTCGGGGTCGCACTGGGTCATGGCGTTGATGCGCACGCCGTCGCAGCAGCCGTTGACATCGAACTGACCCGGAGCAAACGGCACAAAGGAGCGGCCGTCCCAGCGATGGAAGGGTTGCAGCGCGAAGGAACCCTTGATTTCTCCGGAGATTCCGCGCGAGGCGACGATGAGCGCTGGGGACGCGCTGCCCGGGCCGTCGGGATCGCGAGCGAGCGTCGCGGTGACTTCGCGGCTGGTCGGTTTGGCGAAGGC
>JAGVLZ010000327.1 GCA_020054055.1 Phycisphaerales bacterium | reverse complement strand
CGCAGGTGCGTCAGGAGCGCGCCCTGCGCCCGACGCGGGACGCCGTCCCTGGATCAAGGCGAAAAGAGACTCGGTGCTGATGCGTGGGGTGTTCATGTGATCCTCCGGCTGCGGATGCGCCAGATATCGGGCGAAGGCCGCGCGCCGCGTGAGGGGCTGGGGGCACGCCCTTTCCAGGGCGTATCGCGGCCCCACGGGCCGGAAAGCCCCTGCCGCGCCAGCCCTAGTTCACTTTGACGAAAACCGCACGGGTTGGAAACCCGTGCCACCGTCAAAGTGAATCAGGGCCGCCACACCATGGCTGCTTGGCGTCCCGACCCGCGCTGGCTATCCTGTTCACCCCGCCCGACCCCTCGCAGCGTCGGGCAACACCCCGCCCGGGTGGCGAAATTGGCAGACGCGCCAGCTTGAGGTGCTGGTCCCGGTAAAATGGGATGGAGGTTCGAGTCCTCTCCCGGGCATTTCACCCTGATTGCAGGTGGGGCGGGCTTTCAGCCCGCCCGAGTTCGCTCCCTCATCGCAATCTAAAAATCTGCTCGCTGCGGATCGTATGCGGGGTCGAGTTGCTCGATCAGCCGCTCGATGTACCGCCACGCATTCAGTTCCATCCTGATCGCTTTCAGCACGGCCGCATCCGCCCCGCGCGCGAACAAGCCGCCGACGCGCTCGATGTATTCGCCGCGCTGTGCCGCCGCCCATTTTCCCCAACGCCGCCGCGCCGTGTCACCCTCGGAAGCGACTTCTTCTTCCATCTGCTGGCGAAGTTCGAGCATCTCCATCAGGAAGCCATCGGGGAGCGATTTGTCCTGTTCCTTGGTTGCCCCGCCGAGGAGCGCGTGAAGGGCCGCGGCGCGTCGCTCGGGGTCTTCAACTGTGCCTTTGCATTCATTCAGCAGTGCCAGGCGCGACGCCGCATCGGGGGGCGCATCGGGTCGATCCGGGTGGAGGCGCGCGGTTTCGGTGAGCCAGGCCCGCTGCAGCGCCCCCCGGTCCACGTCGAACCGTCGCGGCAGGCCGAGCATCGCAAAGGGGTCCGCGAAAGGTGATGGGGCATCGCTCATCGGGCGCATCGTATCGCCCCGATCGCGCCGATCCTCGGAACTTTCGCCTTCGGCCGAACTCCAATCCGGTGCGTATCCTTATCAAGAGTCAATGGAGAAAGAGACATGAAGATTCGGCATGTGATCGGGATGGCGATGATCGCGGCCTTCGATACGTCTTCCGCACTCGCGCAATGCGAGCCCGTCGAGACCCAACGCGTGCAGCCGGGCGACGTCTCGATCTTCAGCCTTTTCGGCACCGCGGTCGCCATGTCGGGCGAGCCCGCGGACCGAGCGATCATCGGCGCGTTCTTCCAGGACGGCGTCGGCGCGGCGTATGTCTACCGCCGCATCGGTAACACATGGGTCGAGGACGGAAAACTCTCACCCTCCGATGGCGTCGAGGGCTCCTACTTCGGCACGTCGGTGGGAATCGACGGCGATTACGCGGTGGTCGGCGCGCCGGGAACGCAGGACGGCGAGGGAGAGGACATCCCCGGGGCCGCGTATGTCTTCAAGCGCGAGAACGGGCAGTGGGTGCAGAAGCAGAAACTCACCGCGTTCCCCGGCGCGGAGTTCGGCTCGTCTGTTTCGATCTCGTCCGGTCGCGCGATGGTGGGCGACCCGGCCGACTTCGAGTGGGGGCCCGACGCCGGCGCGGTCTGGGTCTACAAGGTGAACGGCGAGGACTGGACCCTCGAAGAGAAGATCACCGCCACCGACGCCACGGCCGAGGACTACTTCGGCAGCGCGGTGTATCTCGATGGAGAGCGCGCCATCATCGGCTCTCTCTTCAACGACCAGAGCCAGATCGAGAGCGGCGCGGCGTACATCTACATCTGGAACGGCACCCAGTGGTTCAAGCAGCAGAAACTCGCCCCCAGCGACCCGGAACAGGAAAAATGGTTCGGCTTCGCGGTCCACATCGTGGGCGACATCGCGGTGATCGGCGCGCCGCAGGATGACTCCGCCGGCGTGGACGCCGGGGCGGGCTACTTCTTCGAGTGGAACGGGACGGAATGGATCGAAGCGTTGAAGACCGTCGGCTCGAACACCGGCGCGGGGGACTACTTCGGCAACGCCGTCGGCACCGACGGCGGCAAGGTCTTCGTCGGCGGCTACGCGAACGACGGGCTCTCCGGCTTCGACTCCGGCTCCGCCTACACCTTCATCAAGCCCGCGGGAGAGTGGGAGCAGACAAACTCGCTCGTCACCGCGGGGGATGGTGCGGCCTTCGATTCCTACTCCATCTCGCTCGTCGTGCGCGGCGAATGGGCGCTCGTCGGCTCCCTCGGCGGCGGCGACGCGGGGCTTTTCGCCGGCTCCGCTTACTTCTACAACTTCCATGCGCCAACGATGGGGGACGCGACGAGCGACAACTTCGTTTCGTTCGCGGATATCACCGAATCGCTCTCTTACTGGGGGGCGATTTACCCCCAGGGCACGGGGCCGGGCGACGCGAACCACGACGGCATCGTGAACTTCTCGGATATCACCTCGATCCTCACGAACTTCGGCGCGCAGTGCCCATAACGCCGGCGCCCCCCGCGCCGCAATACCGCGCGGGCAGTGGCGTTAGACAGTCAGGAGAATCCGCCATGAATCCCCGACTCTTCGCGATCCTCGTTGGCTCAGCCGCATTCCTCTCGCCGCTCGCATCGGCGCAGGATTCCGCCCCCGCCGATCCTTCGCCCCTCTCCGGCCCTTCGGTGCCGGATGAGACCGCATCGCCCCGCGTCCAACGCGACTTCGAGGGGAACATGAAGCCACTCGAGGTCCGCCCCGAGATCGCGGCCCTCGACGAACTGACCCTCTCGGAAGCGGAACGTCTCGGCGTCGATGCGGTGCTCGTCAAGCGCACCGCGACGATGGAGCGCCTCATCCGCGAGAACATCGACCTCCTGCTCCGGGCCCAGGCCGTGCGCGAGGGGAACGATCCCGAGGCACGCAGGGCGCTGCTGGAGGACTTCGGCAAGGCCTTCAAGGAACTCACGGCCGATGGCCCGCTCTCCGAGCAAATCGCCGCGGCGATGAGCGAGGAGAACGCGGAGAAGTTCAACGCGATCAACAAGGAATACTGGCGCGAACTCATCGGCCCGGAGCCGGGCGATGGAGACCGCGGCCGGGGACGCATCGCCCGCGTCGCCGTCAAACTCCTGGGACAGGAAGTGAAGCAGACCTACGAGCGCATGATCGGCGACGGCAAGGAGCAACTCGAACGCGTCATCGCCGAACTGCAACTGACGCCCGAGCAGGAAGCAAAGATCCGCGCGATCGTCACTGAGTTTGGCCAGAAGACCAAACTCAATCCAACGGGGATGCAGCGCGTTGGACTCTTTGCGCAGGTCGCCAAAGAACTGACGCCGGAGCAGCGGAAAAAGGCCTTCGATCTCGCGCGGAATCGCTGACTTCCGCGATTCTTCCGGGTGCAATCCTCGGTCGTGTCGGCGGTACCATGGATGCGACCATTCTCGGAGACCATTGCATGGCCCGCACGCTCACCACCGCCGTACTTCTGCTCGCCCTCGCCTCCCCCGCTCTCGCGCTCGACGATGCGCACTATCACAAGGCGAAGGCGGTGATCGCCAAGTCGATTGAGTGGTTGCGCTCGCAGCAGGACGCGGCCACCGGCGGCTGGGCCGTTGCCCCTGCGGAGTCCGGCCAGCCGAACTACCCCGCGATCACCGGGCTGGTCGTCAACGGCCTCATCATGGACCCCGCGATCGACGCCTCGGACCCGGCGGTCGCCAGCGGCGTGGCCTTCATGCTCAGGTACCGCCAGCCCGACGGCGGGATCTATGACCGCATCCTCCCCTCGTACAACACGGCGATCTGCCTCAGCGCCCTCTCGCGCGTGAACCGGCCCGAGGCGGCCGCGGCGATCCAGCCGGCGATCGCGTTCCTGCGCTCG
>JAGVLZ010000226.1 GCA_020054055.1 Phycisphaerales bacterium | reverse complement strand
GCGAGCCGATGCGGCGCATCCGCGTGACAAACCGTCTGCTCGACGACTCTGCGGGGCGGCCCGTGGGGCTGATCCTCGTGCTGACCGACCTGACTCATCTGCGTCGGCTCGAATCGGTGCGCACCGACTTTGCGTCGAACGTCTCGCACGAACTGCGCACGCCGATCACGAACATCAAGGGCTACGTCGAGACGCTGCTCGAACCCGGCGGCTCGACCGACCCGGAGCAGACCGAGCGGTTCCTCCGCGTCATCTCGAAGAACGCCGACCGACTCGATTCGATCGTCGAGGACATGCTGATGCTCGCGCAGTTGGAGCGCCCCGATGCGCGCGAATCGCTCGCGGTCGATCACACGCGCGTGGCGCCGATCATCGATTCGGTGGTCTCGGCGCTGGGGCCGGAGGCGGAAGCGAAGCGGATCACGCTGGAGCAGGAGGGGTCGGGCGACTTGTGCGCGATGGTGAATCATCCGCTGGTCGAGCAGGCATTGACGAACCTTGTCGCCAACGCGATCCGGTACAGCCCGCAGGGAACGAAAGTGATCATCCGCGCGTCGCGCTCGAATGGCGTGCTGACGGGCGACCACGTCGAGATCGAGGTCCGCGACCAGGGGCCGGGCATCGCGGAGGAGCACCTGAACCGGATCTTCGAGCGGTTCTATCGCGTGGACAAGGCGCGCAGCCGCGAGCGCGGCGGCACGGGCCTGGGCCTCGCCATCGTCAAGCACATCATGAACCTCCACGGCGGGCGAGTCGAGGTCGACAGCCATCTCGGCAAGGGGAGCGTGTTCAGGCTCGTCCTGCCGGCTTCGTGAGATGGTCGTTGCGCGGTCGCTACTCGGCGCCTTCCAGCAACTCGCCAAGCCGCCGGACCTCGGCGTTGCGGGATTGCTCGTCCATCGCGGCGATGGCGTCCGCGAATGCCTCGATCGAGGCGTAGCCCATCGACGCGAGCGCGCTGGTGACCACGCCGGCCGCTTCCGACGCGGACATCGGCTCGTCGGCCTCGAAGTCCATGTGGTCGATGGCGTTGTCGTCCTTGCCGGTGGCGGACTGAGCAAGCGATTCGCACCACGTCATGTTGAAGTTCGCGAGCACTTTGGTGATATCGGCGAAGTCGCGGTCGCCGTCTCGGTCGGCGTCGCCGTCGATGATGTAGGTGGAATATTCCGGCGGCGCGAGTGGGCATCCGCTCAAGCCAAATGTCGCGAGGACCCTTGTGACATCGGCGAAGTTCACGACGCCGCTGTCGTCCGCGTCGCCGAGGGCGTCGCTGTCGCAGATCGTGAAGGTCATTTCATCGAAGTCCACCACTTCCGGCGCGGCGGTGATCGAAAGATGGGGCAATGCGCAGCGCAGGACATTCGAGCCGTCGCCGCGCGTGGCACGAGTGATGACGTATTCGTACCCGCGCGGGAGGGGCGCGGTCGGCGTGAGCAGAACCACCGTGCCCGGCGTGAATGAGAGTTCTTCGCCCTCGATGGTCTGCTCAAAGCCGCAGGTTTCAATGGTCTGACCGGTGCCGTCGCTGAGCCGGCGGCGTGCGATCACGAAGGGCGGGTCGCCGGTGCGATCCCAATTAACGGGGCCGTAGAAGCGCCTCTTGATCGGGTTGTTGGGCGAGGGGCGAGCATCGGTGCCGATGAACTCCTGCTGGTGGAGGGGGAAGGAATCGTTGAGGTGCGGGTGGAAGGGCGCGACGCCGGCTGCGCCGCCGCCGAGCTGGGCTGCGTAGAGCGCGGGGTTGTACCCGGAAGGCCCGCCATCGTCGGCGGTGAGAACGATCCTGCTCCCAGTAAGCAGGTCCACGTTCTCATACAGGCCGACGGGACCATCCCACACATCCGCCACTGTCCCGGTCTGTGTCGGCACTCGCATGGAGATCGTCCCCTTGAGGCCGCGGAGCGATTCAGCGGCGTTCCACTTCATGCGGATCTCGTGGTTGAAGGCACTGGGAAAGTTCAGGGCCACGCCTTGCAGCCAGATGTGCCCCCTCATGTCGCCGCGGAAGACGAGCTGTGGCGGTTCGTCGCCGCCCGAGCCCGGATGATTGAACTTGACCGCACGGATCTCGCCGGTGAAGAGGCCGGTGCCGACGCCCTTGCGCGCGGTCTCGACGAGGCCGATGCCCTCGACGAATGAATCGAAGAGGCCGAAAGGATCGGTCATCGGGTCCCCATCCTCGGGTACCGCGTCGGTGCCCGTGATGTTGGCGTGGATCTCCTCGCCCCGAACCCCTTCGATGTAGTGGTCGGCGCGGATGTTGACCTTGGCGTTCTCAGCGCCGATCACGCCGTAGCGGAAGTCCAGCAGGCTGATCGTTCCGCTGGCTTCGTCCGCTGCGGTGTTGGACTTCATGACGACATCGCCCGTGAGGTCGCCGCCGTCGCCGCGGGACTCGATGCGGATGAGGTCGATCACCGAATGTGCAAGACAGGTGATGGGGCCCGTCACGTCGCCGCCGACAAACTCATTCCCCATCGCAAGCCGACCGAGAGTGACCCAGAGACGATTCACGAATCGCACCTCGCCGAGCGTGTCGTGAATGACCGCCAATACCTCCACGCGCCCGGCGGCAAACGTGTCGGTCGTGCGAATCAGCGTGACCTCGGCCGGCCTCGTCGCAGCAGTCCCCGTACCGATATCCACAAAGACTGTTCGATCGGCTGCGGGCCGATTGATGAGCAGGTCGGCGATCACCGCCCCGCTGGTGGCGGTGTCATTAATCTGAAACGTCGTTGAGGTCTGCGTCGGGTGCGGGTCGAGCGTCACATACCAGACGTTCGAGTTCGGCGGGTCTTGGTAGGCGCTCCAGAGCGGCGGATCGGTGGTCGGCGATTGCGTGATGCAGAGCGGACCGGTCGGGGGGCAATCAGTTTGCGCGCGGGCATTGCTGATCGCAATCATGCAGAACGACAGGAACGCGGAAGTGACGATGCGTTGCAGGTGTGTCATGGGCGTTTCTCTTTCTTCTCAAGTTGAGAGTGAAAACGCACAGCAACACACCGGCGCTGAAAGGGCCGGGTACCGCGCGGGCGATGCGTAAACCACTAGAACCGGTCGCTCGATCCAGATCAAAGTAGTCAATTCGATCGAAGACCCTGGCGGGCTCGTCCCGACCTGAGCCCTCGACGACTCTAACAAAACCAGAATCTGGGAACTCCCACCACGGGCTCTCCGTCCACTCGCTCGCCCCGCCCGACACATCCCACAATCCCCAAGGCGACATCACATCTCGATACCCCGCGACCTCGGGGATCGAGTATTCACCCTGTGACCATGGATACCCCGCGCTCGTCTGTCCT
>JAGVLZ010000048.1 GCA_020054055.1 Phycisphaerales bacterium | reverse complement strand
GACGCATGAGGCGGCGCTGAAGTACGCGTCGCTCGAGGACCTCCGATCGCACGAGTTCAAGCACTGAGCGCACCATGACCACACCACAAGTCATCGGCGGGAAGGGCGCGCACGAGGCGCTTCGGCGAGTGCTCGCCTCCCGTTCGCCCGCGAGGGTGCTCGATTGTCCATCGGGGCAGGGGGTTCTCTCGGCCTACATGCGCGACCTCGGGTGGGAGGTCCACTGCTCCGACATCGACGATGGAAACCTGCGCGTGCCGGGCTTGCCATTCCGTGCGGCGAACCTGAACCGAGGGTTGCCGGGCGCCGATGCGGAGTTCGATGTTGTCGTCTGCGCGAACGGGCTGCACCGACTCTTCAATCCCGGGCGCGCGGTGTCGGAGTTCCATCGCGTGCTGCGCCCGGGCGGGACACTCTTTCTCAATCTCAATAACTACTCGGCGCTCAGCCGGCGCTTGCGATTCCTGCTGTACGGCTCGCTCGACAACGCACTCAACGAGGGGAAGTGCCAACAGACCACCGCGGACCCGGAGGCAAATGTGCGCGTGCCCTTTTTGCTGCCGGTGGCGGCGAACCTGCTCGCGAGCGCGGGGTTCGAGGTCCGCGGGATGTGGGCTTCGGGAACGGACATCGGGAGCGCGATCCTGTGGCCTTTGGCGATGATCGTGCGCGGCGCGGGAATGTGCGTCCCATCGAAGAGTCGGCGGCGGAATCATCTCGCGCTCACCAATCGCGGCGCGGCCCTGCCCGGGGGTCGCTACATCCTGATCGAAGCGGTCAAGCGCTGACGCGCCCCACCACATACGCAACGTAGTGGTCCTCGTCGGCGTCTCCGGGCGCCGCCGCGACGGGGATCGGGTTCCCCTCGCCGTCGATGGCCTCGCCGTAGGTCAGGTGGACGCCTGTCGAAGCGAACCCCGCGTCGTCCATCGCTTCGCACAGTTCCATCACGGTCCAGAGTCGCCAGTCGTAGAGGAATGCATCGCGCATCACCCGCTCGCGCGGCGGCTTAAAATGAATCGCGTTCTCGACACGCGCGTCGAGTGGATCAGCGTAGCGCTGCTCCCATGTGTACTTGACCGTCCCGATCGGCGTGCGGATGCGGCGCGATGAACTCCCCGGAACGAACGAATCGAGCCCGCCATAGGTGTCGCAGACGAAAATCCCCTCATGCTTCAGTCTTTGCCTGACGCGGCGGAGATAGTCGATCAGCGCCGGGCGCTCGTGCAGTTCGCATACAGCGAAGTTGAAGGCGGCGATCACGTCGGCGCGCTGCGTTGCCTTCAGCACGTCGGCGCGGATCGCGCGGAACTTTGCCGGCGTGATGCCCTGCTCGCGGGCGCGCGCCGTCGCGTGCTCGATCGGCTCGGGATCACGATCGACGCCCGCGCTTGAGTATTTCGGATCGAGGAGCGCCCACGCACGGGCGATGCTCGCCGGGCCGCAGAAATCTTCGCAGAGCGAACGCGGCGATCCCTCGTGGAGCGCGCGGAGGAAGCGCGCCTGCATCTCCGGCGCCTGCACGCACCATTCGTAGAGGTCGAAGCGCGAAGGCGGTGTCGGCGTCCGAGGGGGGCGCGAGTGTTTCATTCTTTTTCTTGCGACGGCTTCGGCGATTCACCATTCTCGGTCGGCGCGCGGGGGCCGGGCGGGGGCGGCAGTTCGCCGCGGGGCTTCTTCATGATCCGCAGATTGCGGATCAGGATGTCCCACGCGACGCGACGCTCGGCCATGGTTTCCTTCGGCCCGACCGCCTTGAAGAAGACCGTCCCCTCGGGGCCGCCCTGCACGATTGCGCCGTAGAGCGTCTGGTTCGGCACGTTCATCGGCTCGGCCCCCGGCATCGCGGCGTTGAAGGTCCCCGTCGCGATCACCTGCGTCACGAGCAGAGGCGTATTCGTGATCTGAAGGTCCTGCTGCGTCGGCACCCCCTCGGTCTCCTTGAACTGCGCGACCCAGCGCGCAACATTTTCATCGACCGTTCCGCCGATGCCCCCCGTGATGACCAGAAGCCCGGGGCCGAAGGCCTCGTTCGAGAGCGGCGGGATATTGATCTGCGCCAGGCGCATCGGGTTGTCCGGGATCTGCGCCTCCCACTTGATGGGCAGCAGATACCGAAGCCCCTTCACGAACCCCATCTGTTTGATCCGCGCATCATCGCCCATCTTCGCGTCGATGTTCTGCGCGGGGAGCACCTGCACCTCGACATTGCCGGTCGGAGCGGGCTTGGGCGCCTGAGGCGTGGAGGGGGTGCTCTTGACCGGCTCGCGCGAGGGCTCCTGCGCGATGAGCGTCGAGGTGAGCGCGAGCATCACGAGAGTCGAGAAAGTCGGAAGCAATGGAAGTTTCATCAGGGCGTGCTCCGGTGCGGGTAGGCTTGGTGCGATCGAATGATTCAACGGATCGAAGACATCACGGATCCGCGGCTGGACGGCTATCGGAACCTGGCCGACGGCGGAACGAGGCGGGAACGCGGCACGTTCATCGCCGAGGGACGGTACGTCGTGCGGACGCTCCTCACGGCGTCGCGCTTCCGCCCCCGGTCGGTCCTTGTTACCGATCCGGCCTTCGAGAGTTTACGCGACCTGCTTGAAGGGCCGGATTCGCCCCCTGTGTTCATCCTGACCCAGCCCGCAATGAACGCCGTCGCGGGATTTGACATCCACCGGGGCTGCCTGGCAGTCGGGGAACGGGGCCCGATGATGACCCCCGCCGAAGCGGTCGCCGTCACCCGCGGCCGCCCGCTCCTCCTCCTCGAAGGGGTCAACAACCACGACAACATCGGCTCCATCTTCCGCAACGCCGGGGCCTTCGACGCCGGCGCGGTCCTGATTGATCCCGGCTGCGTGGACCCGCTCTATCGAAAAGCGATCCGCGTCTCGATGGGCGGTTCGCTGCGCGTCCCCTTCGCGGAGTTCGGGACGGAGGATTGGAAGGCGCGACTCGGGCCGCTGCGCGAGGCGGGGTACACCACGCTCGCGCTCACACCCGACCCCGACGCCATCGACATCCGCGCCTTCGGCTCATCACACCCGACGCCGGAGCGCATCGCGCTGATGCTCGGGGCGGAGGGTGATGGACTCAGCGGCGATGCACTCTCTGCCGCGGACGCGAAGGTGCGCATCCCGATCGCACCCGGCGTCGATTCGCTCAACGTCGCCGCCGCGGCCGGGATTGCAATGCACCGATTCGCAAAGGTGTAGCGAATTTGGTTCAGGCGAGATGCCTTTGTCTTCAGGCTGAAAGACTGACAGTCAGCAGCCGGGGGTCAGCGAGTCTTCGAGCGCCACCCCCGGAGAGACGCACCCAAAACCTCTTCCGCACCCTGAGAGGGTGCAACGCGAACGGGATTGCAACAGAGCAGGACGAGATCAGAGCCCCAGCCGCTCGCGCCCTTCCTTCAACGCCTCGATGCATTTCTGGATATGCGCGGTCAGGTCCAATCCCGTCAGTGCGCCGAGTTCCGCGGCCCCCTGATTGATGTCCTCCCGGCTCACCGCGGCCGCGAAGGGCTTGTCCTTCAACTTCTTCTTCACGCTTGAGGGTTCAAGGTCGCTGATCCCATTGGGCCGCACCTTCACGCACGCAACGATGAACCCCGAGAGTTCATCGCACGCGAAGAGCGCCTTGGCCATCGGCGTCTCGCGCATCACCCCCGTGCGTTCCGCGGCGTGTCCCAGGATCGCATCGAGCGTCTCGCGGTCCACCCCGAGCGATTCAAGGTGCTTCACCCCGACGATGGGATGCTCCTCGGCCGATGGATGCTTCTCGTAATCGAAGTCATGCAGCAGGCCGCACACGCCCCACCGCTCCTCATTCGCCGCATCAAGCCCCCGCGCGTACGCCCCCATGCACGCCGCGACCGCCTCCATGTGAACACGCAACGCCGGGCTAGCGGTCCATTCGTGCATGAGCGAGCGGGCGGCGGAAGGGTTCATCCCTCGAATGGTAATACGAGCGCGTGTCTTCGCGGTGTGGCATGCTTCCGCTCGGGGAAGCATGGTGTGCGAATCGCAGCCAGCCCCGCGCGGGTGCCACGGTCCAACTGTCTTCAGTTGGACCGTGTCTTCGGAACGGAGAAGAGGTAGAGGGAGTAGAGGGGGTAGCACGGTCGAACGGAGGAACCGCTCGACCGTGGCACATGCACCCAGCACCCCGGGAAAATGGACATCCGCGACCGCGCCACCCGCCGGTCAACTATTTTGTTGGGAGTGGAGCCGATGTTCGCTCCGAGCAGCAAACATCCCACCCAAGCGAAGGCAACGAGCAGGCCACACGTCGTTTCATCGAGAGCCTCCTGGGTACTCTGTACGCGAAAGACTCTCACGCACAGTGGATCAAGATTTCAGGGGCAGGTCAGCGCCGCCTGCCCAGAAACAGCAACGCCCGGAACACGATGATCCGGGCGTTGCCATCTGAATGTAGTGACAATGGATTTCCAAGACTCGAATCTACGCCGCTCTTTGTCTTTCCAGAATGGATCGCAATCGTTCTAGCCAATGCGTGATTTCTCGAGAGGCCGACTTCTTGCGATTGTTATAACGAGATGAATGCCCGACGAGAGGGTGAAACATCCTGTGCTCGCCTGTCCCGGGCATGTCTTGGATACTCCCTCCAAGAGCGGCGCAAATCTTCTCCGCTTCTCTCCGATTTATTCCGCTCAACGACTCATCTATTCGGACTCGCTGTTTCATCACAAAATCTCCATCGTCGAGAAACAGGCGCTGAACACCAGCGTCGAAGTTGTCCCCCGCGTAGTTGAAACCGTCGGATGGCGGCGTGCGGGTTGACAAGTCTATGCGGTTCTCCGTTGGTGTGCGTGTTGTGGTCTGAGGGCG
>JAGVLZ010000314.1 GCA_020054055.1 Phycisphaerales bacterium | reverse complement strand
GCTCGGCATCGAGCCGCCGACGGCCGGCGCGCGAGAGACCGTCGTCGTCGATCTCTGCGGCGTGAACCTCGCCAAGCAGATGCACGTCGGCCACCTTCGGGCGACCGTCATCGGAGATGCGCTGGCCCGCATCTGGGAGAGGCTAGGGCACATTGTGATCCGGCAGAATCACTTCGGGGATTGGGGTCTACCCATCGCGATGGTGACGGCCGCCGTGAAGCGCGGCGTCGAGCGCGGCGAGATCGATCTGAACTCACTGAGCCTCGAACGGCTTGAGAAGATCTATCGCTCGGCACAGAAGGTTTGCGACGCGGACGAGAAGGGGCTTGCGGCCGTGGCGAAGTTCGGCCTCGGGCCGAAGGCGCTCGCCGAACTCGGGGCACAGGTGAGCGGGGCGCAGGAGGAGCAGGCGGCGTCGCGGGCCGCGCTCGTCGCGCTGCAATCGCACGATCCGGCGTATTACTCGGTGTGGAAGCGCATCTGCGATATCACGCTCGCCTCGTGCTTCGAGACCTGCCGGAGGCTGCACGCGAACGTGACGGCCGAGGCGACCGCCGGCGAGAGCACCTTCGCGAATGAACTGGCGGAAGTGGTCGAGGACCTGCGTGCGCGCGGCATCGCCGGGGAAAGCGACGGCGCGCTCGTCGTGCGTCTCGACGAGTTCGGGATCAAGGAGCCCTGCCTCGTTCGCAAGACCGGCGGCGGGTACCTCTACGCGACCACCGACATGGCGGCGATCCGCCGGCGCGTGCGGAAACTCGGCGCTGATCGGGTGATCTACGCGGTCGATGCACGCCAATCTCTCCATTTCAAGCAGGTGTTCGCGGCGGCAAAGAAGGCAGGCTATACGCGGCGACCCCACGCTCGGGACGAGTCTTCGAGTCCCGTGGTAGCGAACGTTGATGCCCACCTCTTCCACGCCGCGTTCGGGACGGTGCTGGGCGACGACGGCACGCCCTTCAAGACGCGGAGCGGGGACAATGTGCGTCTTGCCGACTTGCTCGACGAAGCGGTCGCGCGGGCCGAGGCCGCGGTGCAGGAGAAGAACCCTGACCTGCCCGAATCGGAGCGGCGCGCGATCGCCGAGGCGGTGGGCATCGGAGCGATCAAGTACATGGACCTCTCGACGGACCGTGTGAAGGACTATGTCTTTTCGTTCGACCGGATGCTCGCGTTCGAGGGGAACACGGGGCCTTACTTGCAGTACGCGCTGGTGCGGGTGCGCTCGATCTTTCGGAAGGCGAAGGAGCAGTTCGGGATCGATGAGTCGATGTTCGATGGCGCAAGCACACCTCGATTTGAAATATCAGCGCCGGAAGAGAAGGCGATCGCGCTGCAACTGCTGAAATACCCCGGCGTTGTCCGCGCGACGGCGGAGACGTGCGAGCCGCATCGGTTGTGCGCCTATCTCCTTGAACTCGCGGGGGCGTTCAGTTCGTTCTTCGCGTCGTGCCCGGTGTTGCAGGCGGATGATGAGGCGACTCGGATGTCGCGGCTGCGGCTGTCGCGGCTGACCGGGCGCGTGCTGCGGGACGGGCTTGAATCGCTCGGGATCGTGCCGCTGGAACGCATGTAGTCCGTTCCCATGCTTCGCGCTCCACGGAATCATCGAGAGCGATGAACGGAGTTGGCTGCGTTCCGCCGAACGCGACTCGCCCCCTCAACAGCCGACGCATCAACACCACAAAGCGGGGACATTTTGTTTCCATTGCGCGCGATGCAATCGTAGGTTGAGGCTTGCCCGGTTCCCGCCGGAGAAAGAGCCGCCGATTGTCTCGATGTGCGGAGCGGGTTGTGCCGGGCTACAGAATGAGGAGTATTGAAGATGAGAAGGATGATGAGTTCGCTGGCGCGGTGCGCCGCGCTCGCCGCGTCGATCTTGATCGCACCCCACGCGCTGGCGCAGGGGATCAACCTCGACTTCGAGGGTTCGCCGACCGGTGGTCCGGGTGTCGGCATCCCCGCGAACACGTTTGGCGCGGCCGCGAACCAACCCGGCCAATGGAACCGAGTCTTCACTTCGCCGAATCCTATCCCGCTCAACGGGCTCGACGGCAACGCCAGCGGCGTCAGCATGAATCGCTCGGGTCAACTTGTTCATGCCCAGTTTGACAACGCGAATACCTCCGGGGAGTTCCAGTTCCTCTTCGACGATTTCTGGGACCTCGCCGGCCTGCACACCATCTCCTTCACCGGCCTCGACCCCGGATGGTACGAGGTCTACACCTACGCCATCGATCCCTCCCAATCGTTCGACGATGTGCGCGTCACGGTGAACGGGGCGATGCCCCTCGCGCAGCAGCACGGCGGCGGCGCCATGCCCGTCAACTCATTCTCGCTCAACACGACGCACACGATCCACCGAGTTCTCGTCCCCGCCGCCGGGATCCTCACCATGACCGTCGGCCCGTTCGGCGGAGCGGACGACGGCGGCGTGGGGGGCATGCAACTCAAGCCCGTCGATCCGTGCCCGCTCGTGGACATTGCCAACCCCGACAACTTCGAGTGCATCTGCGAAACCGAGATTGTCCGGGGCGACGTGACCATCGCCGCGCCGGGTGTCATCGCCTTCTGGTACCTCGAGTACCGCGCGCTCGCCGACTTCAACTGGACGCTGATCGACTTCGGATTCAACTCCGGCGTCAACCTCAACCTCGGCACGTTCAACACCGCGGGCCTCGCGCAGGGGTACTACTTCATCCGCCTCACGGGCGTCGGCGGCGACGGTTGCGACCATGAAGACACGCACATCGTCTGGGTGGACAAGCAGTTCGACGCGCTGGACATGACCTATCCCACCGCGGGACAGGCCTACGGCGGGACGGTCTGCGTCGGCGGCATCGTCGACGATTACTGCCTCCGGTACTACAACATTCGCTGGGCGCCGCTCCCGGCGGGCGCGCCCTTCACCGATATCAACCCCGGCACGCCCGACTACTTTGCGAAGTTCCCCATCGTCGGCACCTGGGCCGGCTGGGACACCGTGGGCCAGTTGATCCCCGACGGCGACTACCGCATCCGCGTCGATGCCCTCGACAACTGCGGTCACGAAGCCTTCGAGGAAGTGGACATCATTGTCGACAACACGCCCCCCACCGCCGACATCACCAACCCCGAGAACTGCGAGTTCATCCAGTGCGGCTCGATCGTGAGCGTCAAGGGCACCGCGTGCGATGCGAACCTCGCCTCGTGGGTGCTCCAGGTCACGGGCGGCCCCTACATCGGCTGGGTCACGATCGCCTCGGGCAACACCTGCGTGATCGACGGCCTGCTCGGCGTCTGGGACACCACCGGCCTGCCGAACTGCGGCTACACGCTCCGCCTGCTCGTGAATGATTCCTCCATCCTCAACTGCAACGGCGCGATCGTCCACCAGAGCGAAGACGTCGTGACCGTGAACATCGGCCTGAAAGGTGACGTGAACGGTGACGGCGCGGTCAACTTCGCCGACATCACCGAAGTGCTGACGTTCTGGGGATTCACCTGCCCGTAAACGGTTTGACGGGAAGCAGTGTCCCCAAGGGGCCCGGAGACGAACCATCTCCGGGCCTCTTTTCTATTTCGCGATTCCGGCGCGTTCGACCGAGGGGAAGACGGGCATGAACTCGATGATCCGTGACTTGTCGAGAACATCGAAGACGCGCGCCGTCGGTGCGACAAGGCGAGTGGACCCGCCATAGGCGTGGACGGCGCGGTGCAGCGAGACCAGGGCCGCGATCCCCACGCTGGAAACAAAGGTCAGCCCCGACAGGTCCACCGCGACCAACGAGGGCTTGGCCTCGAGCAAACGGGCCACATGCGTGTCGAGAGTGGGGCCGTCGTCGAAGGACATCGAGCCCGCGAGGGTGAGCACCGCGCCCGACGGACGTTGAACGCTGGTGATGGTCAGTTCGGTCATCGCGGAGCCTCCACGCTGAAAGTCGCGTTTTACGCGGCCTTCGCATCACATCGCCTTCGGTCACCCTCGGGCGTTCGGGTTCTCGGCTCCCCTCATTAACCGACAAGTCTAGCACGCGGGCGTGCGCCGGATCGCACCCTCGTTCTCGCTCGCCATTTGCCCAATCCATCGGCATAAAGGAACGAGATATGACCTCATCCGCTCGGCTTTCGTTCGTGCATGTGGAGTTCTTGCTTTGCGGAATGGTGGACTGTCCCCGCTTGCTCCATGCGTGGACCGAGTGTCAGTTCACGAGGGTCGGGGTGCATATCGGGGGCGCGGCCGGGTAAACGATCACGCCAACATCATTCCCGTGCCCTTCGCCGCGGACCTTTCGGCGGCCCCGCGGCAATACACTTTCGCGCCCTTCGTTGACCTCATACGCGGGCGCTCACGGAAGCGCTCGAACCGAGGAGATTCCATCATGCTCACGTCGGCCGCGCACCGTTCGCTCGCGATCATTTCGGCTTCATTGCTGGCCGCGTCGCCCGTCTTCGCCGGCGGCACTTCGACGGGCCTCGTTCCCATCACCGAACTCCCGCCCGCGCTGCACCTCGGCTCGGAGGGTGGCCTGTACCCCGGCGGCTCGAACGCGCCCCCCGTC
>JAGVLZ010000280.1 GCA_020054055.1 Phycisphaerales bacterium | reverse complement strand
GGCCAGATCGGCGCGTCAAAGCGCACGCCGCTGGCGACCCCGGCGATGGCGACCCCCGCCTCGCGGAACATCTCGCGGACCTTCGAGCCGCTGGTCAGCGCGGGATCGCAGGCGAACTCGGTGCCCCCCTCGCCGAACGAGCGCAGTTCAACCCCCGTGTAGCCCCACTCCGCCGCCGATCGCGCAACGCGGTCCAGGGTCCAGGTTGGGCAGGCGACGGTCGAAAATGCAGTTCGGATCATTCCGAAATGGTAACGCGCAGTGTGATCCCCTTGCTTGCGCGCGGGGCTCGCTATTCGCTCCCGCCCCGGCTCTGCAGCGTCACCGGGATCGTCACTTCCTGCCCCTCGCGCACCACGACGATCTCCACCACATCCCCCGGCTTGTGATCGCGGAGGCGCTGCATCATCGCCCCCGCGTCCGCGAGTTCCTCACCCCCCCACTTGATGATGCGGTCGCCCTTGAGCATGCCCGCCCTCTGCGCGGGGGTGTTCTCCATCACGTCGCCCACCAGGACGCCCGGCTCTTCGCCCGAGTAATCCCCGGGCATGACCCCCAGACGCACACGCGCGTTGCCGCGACCGGGGCCGGTCTGGGTACCCGTTGTCTGCTTTACGGTGAGGGCGTCACGCCGCGTGGCAAGAGTCATCGCGCATTCTTCGATCAAATCGATGACCCGCAGCGCTCCCTCCACATTCACCTTCTCCGGCGTATCGGTCGGCTTGTGGTAGTCCTTGTGCAGCCCGGAGAAGAACGCGAGCACCGGCGCGCCCGCCTTGTGGAACGTCGCGTGATCGGAGGGGCCGATGCCGCTCCTAGTCTGCTTGACCTTCATGCCGCTGGCCTCGAAGAGCGGTTCGAGGATCGCGGGGAACTCCTCGGCGGTGCCCAGGCCGGAGACCTCCACCTCGTCGTCTTTCACGCGCCCGATCATGTCCATGTTGATCATGGCGACGACCTTGGTGCTGTCGATCGGAGTGTTCTTGAGGAAGTGCTCGGAGCCGAAGAGCCCCATCTCCTCGCCGCCGAAGCCGAGGAAGATGACGCTGCGGACCCCCGGAGACCCGCTTTCACCCATCGCGGCGTACCGCTCGCCGAGGCGCTTCGCGAGCGCGATCAGCCCGGCCGTTCCCGAGGCGTTGTCGTCGGCACCCGGATGGAGTTGGCCCTGATCGTTCGGGTTGCTGCCGCCGACGTAGCCGTAGCCGAGGTGGTCGTAGTGCGCGCCGATGATGAGATACTCGGAGGCGAGGTCGCCCTTGCCCTTCAGCAGGCCGCCGATGTTGTTGGAATCCATTCTCGCGCGATCGACTTCCACTTCCATGCTGAAGAGGGCGTCAGATTTCATCGCCACCGCGCCGTGTCCCCCCGCGTCGGCGAGCCTTCGGAAGTCCATGAAGTCGCGACCGCCTGCATCGACTCCATCACGGATCATGGCCTTGGCAAGACCTGTCGAGATCATGATCGCAGGCACGCCAATGGGTTTGCCGAACCGCGTGGACTTGCCGGTCTCAAGCGTGCGCGAGCGCGGGTCCTTCACTCCGGGAGGGTTCGCGAGGATGATCCCGACAGCGCCGCGGGAAACGGCCGCGGCCATCTTGGGCATCAACTCCGAGTGACGACTCCAACCATCGAAGTTGGACCAGGCACTCTCCCCCTTCTCGTTCACCGGCTCGTACCGCAGCACGACGGCGATCTTCCCTTTCAGATCATCGCCGGGCTTGTACGACGAATATCCGTTCGGCCCCTCTTCGATCGAGTAACCAACGAAAACAAGCGGACCGCTCGCCTCTCCCTTTCCCGAGAATCCAAGCGGGTTGAAGTCCTTCTCAACTTCAAGCGCAGCCGGACCGACACCTTTGACCGTGACGACCGCCTCCGCCTTCTTGACCTCCACCTCACCCGGCACGCCGAACGGCTGAAAGTAGCCCTCCGCGGCTGCCCCGGTCTTGATGTCTTCACCAAGGCCGGGCTCGAACGCCGGTTCAAGCCCGACGCGCTTGAAATGGAACGCCAGATACTCCGCCGCGAGCGCCCCGCCGCGCGTGTCCGCCGAGCGTCCCTCGAAGAATGGGTCGGAGAGCGTGGTGACATGCTGGTGATACGCCAGCGCCTCTTCGCTTGCGCCCGCGAAGGCCATGTGAATCACCGGCGCGCGTTCATCCGATCGTTTCGGGGTGTTCGGCCGAGCCGACACCGCCGCGCCGATCGTCACAACCAAGCCGAGCGCGATCAACCGGATGGAACCCTGATTCATTCGAGCAGCCGCCTTTCAGTACGGGGAAGGAGCAGGTCCGCCGCATCCTATACCCGCCCCACTTCCCAGCGTTTCCGGGGGCGCGCGGCGCTTGCATAGACTTCTGCCCCACTCGTGGGAGAACCATCAGGCCCGCCCCGATCCATCGTCGTGCCACCGCTCCCGGCGATCCAGCCGGGGCATTGATTTCGGAGTTTGCATGTCGCCGACCGCCGCCGCTCAATCGAACGCCGCTCGCTCCATTTCCGGGGCCGCCGCCGGTCATTCGCACCTGCTCGACCCGTCCGACACCTTCGTCCGTCGCCACATCGGCCCCGCCGAAGCGGAGATTCACGAGATGCTCGCCTCAATGGGGTACGCCTCGCTGAACGAGTTTTCCGATGCCGTCGTGCCAGCGCCGATCAGCCTGAATCGCGCCCTCGACCTGCCGGGGGCCTCGCACCTGCGCGGCGAATCCGAGATGCTCGCCGAACTCAAGGCGATGGCGTCGCAGAACCAAATCTTCCGCCCGATGATCGGGATGGGCTATCACGACTGCATCACCCCGCCGGTGATCCTGCGGAACATCATGGAGAATCCAGGCTGGTACACCCAGTACACGCCGTATCAGGCCGAGATCTCGCAGGGGCGGCTCGAAGCACTCCTGAACTTCCAGACGATGGTCGCGGACCTGACCGGGCTGCCCCTGGCGGGCGCATCGCTTCTCGATGAATCCACGGCCGCGGCCGAGGCGATGGGGATGTGCTTCGCCCTCGCCGGCGGCGGGTACACCGACACGCGCGCGTTCTTCGTCGCGCAGGATTGTCACCCGCAGACCATCGAACTCCTGAAGAGCCGAGCGCGGTTCCTGAAACTGCGCCTCGTCGTCGGCGATCCGATGAAGATCAACTGGGATCAGGACTCCTTCTGCGGCGTGCTCGTGCAGTACCCGACGACCAATGGAGGACTGCTTGACTATCGCGCGCTCGTTCAGGAAGCGCACGCGCGGCTGGCGATGGCCGTCTTCTCGGCGGACCTGCTGGCCCTGACCCTCATCACGCCGCCCGGCGAGTTCGGGGCGGACATCGCGATCGGTTCCGCCCAGCGCTTCGGGGTGCCGATGGGTTTCGGCGGACCGCACGCCGGTTTTCTCGCGACGAAGGATGCCTTCAAACGCCAGATGCCCGGTCGCCTCGTCGGCGTCTCGAAGGACGCT
>JAGVLZ010000001.1 GCA_020054055.1 Phycisphaerales bacterium | reverse complement strand
TCTTGCCCGGCTCGACCCGGCCGCGACGGTGTTGATCAGCGACCCGAGTTGGGAGAACCACCGCGCCCTGTTCACGCAGGCGGGATTCGAGGTCGCGGCTTACCCGTACTACGACGCGGCCACGCGCGGCGTGCGCTTCGAGGCCATGCTGGCGGCGCTTCGTTCGGCGGCGCGGGTGCGCGTCGGCTCGGGGCAGGTGATGACGATCGACCGGCTGACGACGGTCGAGTTCGATCAGTTGGTGAACGAGTCGAACACGGATCGGACGCGTCTGGGTGTCGACTACGGGCGCGTCGTGTTCCAGGTGCAGTCCACCGAGTTCGCGAATGATCTTCAGATCGAGACGGCCGACGCGACGCTCGCGGTCAAGGGGACCGAGGGGGGCATCGACGCGAACCCCGAGACGGGGACGAGTTCGTTCGGCACGGAGACGAACGAAGGCACATTCAGCGTGACGTACCCCGACGGCACGGAGTCGGATGTCTCGGGTGATGATGAGTCATCGACGGAGAACAAGGATCCCGCTGAGAACGAGAACACGAACACCGAGGAAGACACCGGCGACGAGAGCGCTCGCGAGGGTGACGAGGGGGATGTGGTCGACCGCTCGACGGGCGGCTCGGACACGACGCAGGAAGATTCGGGGACGACGGGTGCCGAGCCGGATGCGCCGATCGTGGATGAGGACGAGAACGGGAACATCATCATCGACACGGGCGGATCGGGCGGTGGTGGCGACACGACTTCGCCTCCTCCTCCGCCCCCTCCTCCTCCTCCTCCGCCGCCCCCGCCTCCTCCTCCGCCACCACCGCCGCCACCGCCGGATGACGATGATGATGAAACTCCATCGCCTCCTCCTCCTCCTCCTCCACCACCACCGCCACCGCCGCCGCCGCCCCAGGTTGAGCCGAGCGATTTCCTGCTGACGGACATTCAGAGCGGTGATCTGCGACTTCATCCGCTGAGTGGATCGTTCTCGGTGATCGCGGACCTTCCGCTGGAGCCTCCGCCCGCAGAGAGCGGCGGGTCGGGTCGCGGGTTCACGACTCGTGGCGAGATTGTTGACTGGTACGGTGGCGGGTACGGCGGGGTCTTCGATCAGGACGACGGCATGGCCGCGCGATTGAACCCGGATGGCACGCGGACGGTGTACTACGTCCGCGGCGGCTCGTATGACAGCGACCACACCGACGCGCGAAACGACCTGTACCGATTGACGATCTCCGCGGCAGGCGTTCCCGGGTCGTGGCAGTTCGTGACGCGGTACGCCGCGGGCGGGATGGGTGAGTTCGAGGTCGGCGCGCCGATCCTGACGGGTCTGGCGTTCTTCGGGAACAGCGAGACGGCGGGGCTGTATGGTGTGCTGCGCGGAATGCAGGAGTTCGAGGAGCCCATCGCGCGCGGCGATGGCTTCCCCAATCCCTTCGAGTTCTCGCGTCTTGTGAATGTCCGCCGCAGCCCGGATTCTCTCGATGAGGTGATGAACTTCACGATCCCGCTCGACGGCGCGCTGGCGTCGTCGCACTCGCGCGGTTCGCTGTTCCTGGTGGGCGAGCTTCCCGAAACGCTGCTTCGGCCCACGGGGAACGATCGGAGCGGGTTCTTTGTGTATGGCTCGGGCGCGACGATCATGGAGTTCGATCCGCGGACGCGGTACCTGAAGAACGCGTGGCGGCAGTTCAGCGATACGGGCAGCGGCGGTCAGTTCCAGCCCGACGAGGGGACGGAGATCGTCGATCTCGAAGACCCGTTTGTTGGGGCGCTCTTCTCGAGTCCGGCGGATGTGAAGGGGGCGGCGTGGGTCGATGGGAAGTTGGTTCTGTCGGTGGTGCATGGGTTCGGGACGGATGGCGTCCGCGGGTTCACGCCGCGGCA
Source organism: Phycisphaerales bacterium (assembly GCA_020054055.1). GTDB lineage: Bacteria > Planctomycetota > Phycisphaerae > Phycisphaerales > UBA1924 > JAEUIV01. Next base: position 2,984 of record JAGVLZ010000001.1, on the reverse strand, counting down.
ATACATCGTTCGCGTGAACCCGAATCCGGCGAGCGGCGGCTCGTTCGTGGAGCGGATCGAACTGAGCCCGGGGGTACACACGTCGCTCTCGGAGACGGTGCTCGGCTCGCCGGCGGCCTCCGTGACGCTGGCGACGATCATGGGCCAGATCGACGATTACACGATCGATCCGAACTTTGCACGGCTGGCGTTCAGCCAGCAGACGATCGACTCCGGGTTCCTCATCCCGGTGTATCAGCGCCACTTCCTGGAGACGTCGGTGTACGCCTACGGCTGCTACATGGACTTCGAGGAGGACGGGCTGTTCGCGAACATCCCGAAGACGCTGGCGAACTTTGTCGATACGGTCGATGGCATCGGCCATGTGACGGAGTCCCTGCGCGGCATGATCCGTCCCGGAGGATTCTTCGACTATGTGCATCCGTGCTCGGGGGTCGCGGACGTCACCGAGTTCGGGCCGGACGTTCGGCATGAGTATTTCTTCGGTGCCGAAGCGTTTGAGAACACTCTGCGTCTGCGGCCGCTGTCGCAATCGCCTTACGACGAGTTCGACGTGCTGTCGCTGCCCTCGCCGGGGGTGTACGCGGGCGGGTTCAACCGGGACGACGGGCTGGCGTCGCTGCTCTACGAAAACGATCTGCGGCGGGTCGGCGACAGCGGAGGGGTGTACTACGACACGATCGCGTTCTACGCTTTCGGCGGCGAAGAGGTCATCGGCGAGGGGTACGAGACCTACAACGAGTTGTATGGAGCGTATGTGCCGGTGCAGTACTACGGGGGCGGGTACGGCGGCGACTACGGAGGGCGCGGGTCCAGTTTCGAGTACCTCGAGAAGTACGCCGATGCGCCCCAGGGTTACTCTGAGTTCGGGGAGGCGGCCATTACGGGGCTTGCCGCGTTCCCTGGCTTCGGGCCGGACCCGCACCTGGTGGCCATCACGAGTTTCGGGTGGGATCGGTTCAACTTCTCCGGGACCAACCAGGGGGGGTCGATGCTGGTGATGGTGGAGACCGATTTCGACCCGTCCACGTCGAATGAACTGGTTCCCTTCGCGAGTTTCGAGGCGCCGCTGGAGGGGGGGCTCGCGGCGTCGGTGGAGCGCGGCTCTCTGTTCATGGTTGCGAATCTGTGGAACCCGGCGACGCTCGACGTCGGCCGGGGGATCTCCGCGTACGATCGGTCGATCATCGAGTTCGATCCCCGGGTCAACTACATCAAGAACGCGTGGATGGGCGATTCGCTGGAGGATTCGTTCGGGACGGAGTTCGATGGGTCGCTCAAGGGTTTTTCGATCTACGACCTGAACGATCACTTCACCCCCGTGCGTGGGGCGGCGTTCGTGAATGGCCAGTTAGTCCTGACGTCGAACCCGTTCATCTCGGCGGCGCGGTCGCAGCGCGGCGACGTGACGACGCAGAACTTCTACTTCAATCCCAGCGCAACCGGGACGGATGAGGACCCCTTCATCACCAAGGTCGAAGCGTCGGAGGGGAACAAAACCGCGCTCGGTGAGACGGTGGCGCAGTTCGAGTCGCCCCCCGCGGCGCCGGTGTTGACCCCTGATTCGCTCAGCGGGGGAGAGTTGAACCTTGCCGGGGTGAACGAACTCTTCGCGTCGATCGCGTACAGCCAGCAGGCGCTCGACTCCGGGGTCGTGCGGCGTGTGTTCGAGAAGCACTTCCTTGAAACGTCGCTCGACGCGAACAGTTGCAAGCAGTCGATGCTCTTCACGGACCAGTTGCCGACGACGCTGGCGGCGAACAAGAATCGGGAGAACGGGCTCGGGCGCACGGCGTTCCAGTTGCGGGAGAATCTGACGCAGGAACACGGGTGCGCGACGGGGGCGAACCCGCCGGGCGGGTCGCGGTAGTTCAAGCGAGGACCAGCGAGACGATGGCCCCCGGGTTGCTCCCGGGGGCTTTTTCGTTGTGAAAACTGGGTGAAGTTTGGCATCCGGCTCTTGGCATGTGCGTAAGTCTTGGCATGGGAACGGTTTAATGGAATAATCCACGGTCGTTCACGGTTGGGGCCGGTCGTCGGCGGTCGCGGGCTCGAAGATGGGAGAAAGTTGAAATGCGAAGCACCAGGATGAGGTGGCGTTTGGCTTCCGTTGGGTTTGTGATGACGCCCTTGGCGTTGACCTGCACGGCTGGGGCGGCGGTGTCGTTGCGTCAGGCGGAAGGCGACCTATCGGGGGGCGGGGCATCGGTGCCTCCGGTGGCCGCGCGCGAGAACTCGGCGACGGTTCTGCTGGTGGAGGGGAAGGTTCAGGTTCGTCTGGGGGCCGAGGGTGCGTGGGTGAAGGCGGAGGCGGGGATGACGATCCCACAGGGGGGGGCGGTGCAGACGGCGCTGCGCGCGGCGGTGCAGATTCGGATCGGCACGGGTCAGGTGGTGACGATCGACCGGCTGAGCAAGGTTGAACTTTCGGAACTGGTGAACGCTGATCAGACGGATCGGACGCGGATCGGCGTCGATTACGGGCGCGTGGTGTTCCAGGTGCAGTCCACCGAGTTTGCGAACGATCTCCGGATCGAGACGGCCGACGCGACGCTCGCGGTGAAGGGGACCGAGGGCGGGATCGATGTGAACACGGAGACGGGGACGATGTCTTTCGGGACCGAGACGAACGATGGCACGTTCACGGTGACGTACCCGGACGGCGGCGAGGCCGACGTTCAGGGAGACGATGAGACCTCGGACGAGAATCAGGACCCGGCGGAGAACGAATCCGAGAACACCGACGAGGACACGGGCGACGAGAGTTCGCGCGAGGGCGATGAGGAAGATGTCGTCGATCGTTCGACCGGCGGCTCGGACACCACGCAGGACGACGCGGGCACCAACAACTCGGAGCCGGATGCGCCGGTCGTGGATGAGGATGAGAACGGCAACATCATCATCGATACGGGTGGGTCGGGTGGCGGCGGGACTTCGCCTCCGCCTCCGCCACCTCCGCCGCCGCCTCCTCCTCCGCCTCCTCC
>JAGVLZ010000078.1 GCA_020054055.1 Phycisphaerales bacterium | reverse complement strand
CCTCGCCCGGTCGAGGAATCCCGACGGGAACGTCGCCTCGCGCCAGTCCGCCATAGGCCACCAGCGGATGATCAGGTTCCGCCGCTTCTCCGGGTCTTCCACCGAGTCGGAAGGCCGGAATACCGCGGCGACGGCGGGGTCGATCAGCGGGCTGTCGGCCCAGAGTTCGGCGATCTGGCGCGACGTCTCGAGTTGAGCGTCGTCCAGAACCTTGATCTGGCGGACCCAGGGCCACACCAGGGCTGCCGAGACGATGAGCAGCACGGCCGCCCCGAAGAGCAACTGGCACTTGTTGGCGAGGGAGATCCCGCGAAACCACATGCCGCCAGTGTACGGGTCGGGCGGCTCGGTTTCGCCGATCGCTGGCCGCGGCGTCCCGCGCCTGCCGATAATGGTTCCATGCTGAAGTTCTCTCTCTACAAGGGCGTCACGTTTGTATTCATGTCGTTGCTCACGCTCGGCGCGGGGTACCTGGGCTACCGCGTTCTGAAGGCCGACATCGCCGCCGCCGTGTACCGCGACCGGCTTGAATCGCTGGCCAAGGACTACCAGTCGCTCCGAGGTCGGTACAACGACGCTGTGAAGCAATCCGCCGTGACGGAACTCGTCGTCAAAGGGGGCCACCTCTCTGTTGAAGTGCGCAATCGCGAGGGGCTCATCAAGGCGATCGACACGCCTCTCGATCCGACGCGCGAGGTCTACGTTGACTATGCCGTGGTGGGCGGGCGTCTGCTTATCCGCCGCGTGTTTGATTCGCGCACGCCTCCCGATCAGGGGCTGCTCATTGATGGCGATCTCGCCGCGGTCGATTGGAACAGCCCGGAGGCGTCGCACGGCAAGGCGGTGTACCGCACGCTGGGCGAGGGGCGCTGGACGATTAGCGTCAGCGGCAACGGGGCGCTCAACCTGACGAAGAACGAAGCCAACGAACCCGCCGCGCTCATCGCCGCGCCGCCCCTGCGTTCTTATGAAGAAGAGATCGCGGGGGTCGATGCGCAACTCGGCGATATCGGCTGGGGGGATGTGTGGCGTCGCGTCGCGGGAGAGTGAGCGCTCGCGGCATCCTCGCCTCGTGGGAGTGGTCGATGCTCTCGCGCTCGCGCGGCTGGAAGCGGGGCGGCTCGCGGTTTCGATCTCCGGGTCGCGGATGAGTTTCGATCGTTGGCGTCTGTGCGCGCTTGCGCGCGTATTCACCACTGAGGGCACGGAGATACACGGAGGGATTCGGGAATGGGAGAGGGGGAAGAGTCGGCACGGATGACACAGATGGGCACTGATTCAGGAGGGGCGCGGCGTGGGCGCGGGGAGAGCCGGGCGTTGTGATGTTCGGGATGGGGGTTGGCATGTGCGGCGGCCCCCGGTCGTCTTCATCTCGTGCATTGGGACTCTACGGATGATTTGGGGTGGGGCAAGGGGTGATGTGGGCATCGACGCGGAATGAGCGCACGGAATAGGTCGATGCGTGCAGAAACTTGCGGCCGGGGGGCAGGCGGCGGAAGCGGGCGTGTGGGGTTCCCGATATCGGCGGGGCGGCCGAGTTATTCGAATTAATAACAAGCACAAAGTTAGTGGACCTCAACCGGCGAACGCGGCCTGTGGGGGCGGTTTCGCGCGGAAGCGACGATGCGATTTCCGCCCGAAACGGGGTCATCGCTCCTTGCGTCGCCCGGTGGTGTGGGGGAGAATAGAGTTGACAAGTGACCGCGGCGCGGCAGAGTGCATGTGTTCCGCCATCGGACGCCGGCATGAGACTCGCCAACCCGCGGCGGAGGACAGACCATGAGAATCACGACCCCCACCCCGCCCGCCGGTTGGACAAGCGCCCTGATGCGGGTGCTGGCGGTGCTGACGATCGCGGCCACCGCGAGCGCGCAACACCCGATTCCCGAGAGCGAACGCTGGGCGACGATCACGAATCCGGGGAATGCGCCGTACACTGTGGTGAGCCCGATCGGGTACCCGGATCGCTACGTCGGCGCGGTGAACTACGAGTACCAGATCAGCCGGACGGAAGTCACGGGCACGGAGTGGTTCGAGTTTGTTCAGGCGTATGCGCCGTACATTGATGCGGATGCGGCGGCTTCGAGCGAGTTCACAAGCGGCTTGGTCATCACGACAGGGTTCCGCCAATACCTGCTTCCCGCGGCGAACGCGAATCGCCCCGCCAATGTCGGCTGGCACTTCGCGGCGCGGTACATGAACTGGCTCCACAATGGGAAGTCGCTCACGCCGGACGCGTTCGAGAGCGGCGCCTACGACACCAGCACCTTCGGCACGCATCCAGGTGGTGGCTACACCGATCAGATCTCACGCTCGCCCGGCGCCACCTATTGGGTCCCCTCTGTGGATGAATGGATCAAGGCTGCCCACTTCGACCCGAACCGCTACGGCGAGGGGATGCCCGGCTACTGGCTCGCCTCCAACTCTTCGGATACGCCGCCGATTTTCGGGTCTCCCAGCAACGGCGGGGAGACGAGCGCCGGCGGACAGTTTGTGCTCCCGCTGCCGAACATCGTCTCCTACCCCGGCATCCAATCACCCTGGGGGCTGTGGGACACATCTGGGGGGTTCAGCGAGTGGACGGAGGATGTTCATTACACGCAGTTTGCCGAAGGACACATTACGCGACGGACACAGGGGACGAGTTGGAAAGACGATCGCGGCAGTATCTTGACTCAGGGTTGGGAATATTTGGATTCCTACCGATCTGACTCACCCTTCGCCCTTATCGGCCTTCGTGTCGCACGCGCGGTGCCCGGCGCTGGAAGCGCCTGGATTACGCTCTGCGCTGTTCCTTTTCTCGCTCGAAGAAGGAGACGCTTCGATGAGTCGTTACAACCATCTCATGGCCGCTTCCCTGGTGTTCGTGTGCGCGTTTCTGTGCCTTGATTCTCGCGCGAGGGGTGCGTGCGACCCGGCCGTGGCGATCTGCATCACTCAGAATCCTTCGGAGTCGGAGAATGTCCCGCAAAGTTGGGAGATTCGGGAAGTCGAGCCGTTCGGCGATCCGTACGTCTACGAGGTGGACCTCCACTTCATCGGCGAGGGCAACCGTGATGGAGCCGTGAATGGCGCGGACCTCGACATCGCGGAGTTGTACCTGGACT
>JAGVLZ010000071.1 GCA_020054055.1 Phycisphaerales bacterium | reverse complement strand
TGTGGAAGGGGCGGACGTCCTTGTCTTCAGCGTCACGATGCAGGCCCAGGGCATCGAGGACTTTGCGGTGGCTCTGGTGGAGACGCCGCCGCTCTCGCCGACGGACTTCGTGGGCGAGTTCACGATCACCGAGGCCGACCGCGCGACGTGGGACGGGTACGGGTTGTCGCTCGGTGCCGTGAGCGGCGTGGCCGCTTCCACGGGCGGCTCGTTCCATCCCCACCTGATCGAGGTCATCGGCCCGCCGGGGCTGGCGGACCTGTGGCGGACGGTGGAAGTCGTGCCCGGCTGGCTGCAATACGAGGTGGTGCGGCACGCCGGCAGCGGCCGCCGCTTCCTCGCTCACGAGGGCGACACCGCCCCGCGCGCGTTCCTGACGATCGATATCCGGGCGCTGCACCAGACGCTCGACGCGGGCTACTCGGATCGCAGAGATGGGGTATTTGATTTTGTCGCGGGAATCAGGGCGGGCGTCTACGACTCGGGAGTGGGCATCGTCGACGGCGTGTTCCAACTCGCGCGCGGCGCGTGGTATCTCAATCAGGACTACGACTCGATGGCGGTCGCGGTGCGGATCGCCCAAGGCGGAGGCGTTCTGACTGTCGAGGACGAGCGCAAGGTGCAGGCCGCAGGCCAACTGGCGCTCGTGCTTGCCTCCATTGGTCTCCGCGACAACGAAATCCTGTATCCCCTTCTCTTCAGCGAGGACGGGTACGTCGGTGACATGAGCGAGGAGCAGCGTCTGGCGGGGATGTTCCTGGTCGAAACGCTCGTTGCGCTCGATGACTGGTGGGACACGGTAGACGAGTACGAAGCCGGGCGTGTCGCGGGAAGGGTCATCGGGGGCACCGCGATCGAGGTCGTTCTCGCCGCCGCAACAGAGGGCTTCTCGACTCTGCGCAAGGCGACGATCGTTCCGCGCGTTCTCGATCGACTCGAAGCCGCGCCGGACCTGCCGCCCGGAATTCTCGACGACCTCGCCGACGTTCGGGTCATGCTCGTGCGGGCAGGCCTCCTCTGCGCCTGCAACTGCCCCGGAAACCCCGCAGCCGGCTTGGCCTGCGACCGGGTCGCGAGCCTTTATCTTCATCTGCGAACATTTGATGGGCTGAACGCACGGCAGGCGCTCCTGCGCATGCTGGAGGACACCGCGGGCGATGTAGACCGGGCGAAGTTTGACACCGGCCTGTCTCGCTTCGTGGAGAACTTCGCGCGCGAGATGGCGGAGGAGGCCACCGGCCCGGACGGGGTGGTGGACCTGTCGAAGTTCACGACGCGAGATGAGTTGAATGACCTGCTGAACGGTCGGCGCAGGTTCGCCGATGCGGAACTGGATGTTGATGTGCATCACCTGGCGAGGCGCGATCTGGCAAAGATCTTAAAGCCCGGACTCAGCGATGCGCAGCATGACGGGATGCCGGCTATCATCCTCCGCAAGAAGGCGCACCAGATGTCGTCGAACCGGAATGGAGCGGAGTTCGAGCGGATCCTGCACAACAAGCTGCCGCGACGACCGGATGGAGCTCTGCCCTACCCTCGGGACTTCGTTCTTCAGAAACTGCAGGAAGTTTATACAGACTTCGGCCAGCCCGAGATGATGCCGATCATCCGCGCGTGGGCTGACGCCCCGTTGGAATAGAGATGCGCGAGACTGTCGACATCAATGCTTATCCACCGGAAGTCGGAGCTGACACGATCCGCCGGCTCGCTCAGGTTCACGCGGAGGGCCTGCGATCGTCGGGATCGTGGAGCATCAAGCTTCCGAGAGACGATCCTCGCATCACTGAGTCGATGAGCATATTATCGTATGATGGCTTCAGCCCATGGACCGCTCACCATCGACCAATGATGAAGGGACGCGAGTACAGTGTTGTCATTGATCGTGAATACGACGAGTCCGATCTTTCGCCCTGTGAGTATTTGATCCTATCGTCGCCTGGCTTTGCCGATGCCGATCCACCGCTCCACAATGGTTGTCTGCGAATATTGATGAAACCATCGGGAGGTTCCGCGTTCAGCTCACACTACGATTTTCAATCGGTGGTCCCTTGGCCGGGTACGCGGGTTGTTTCGGATCGAGTGAGGAAACTCCTTGAAGATTCCGGGCTCAAGCGGGTCGTCTTCAAGCCCACCTTCGTGATTCCGGCGGGCAAGCGGCCTTCCAGTGACATTTCAGCGCTCCCGTGGGATGGGTTTGGTGATCCCTGGTGGGAACTCACGAGCGAGCTAACCATGCCGAAGTTGTCCCCGCGAGCAATTCTCCTGAACAACAAGGGCCAGCGGATCGCGGACGATTTTTCGGATGGATGTTTTTTACGGGAGGGGATCGATTCGCTCGATGCGCTCATCAACCCGCCGGAGCCGACGTATCGAAGATCGGACATCGAAGCGCTCGGTGAGTTCGACGTAGCAGTGATGTTCGAGCCGATGGGTGGCCATCCGCTCGCCAGTCACCATCCACTGATCGTATCGAACCGCTTCTACCGCTTCTGCCGCAAGCACAAACTGAAGGTGAACTTCGTCCCCGTCCGCATCCACGACTGATGAGCGATCCAATGGCAAGTCTGCTCCGATACACCGCGATCATTCTCGCCTTGTGATTCGGCTTCGGGTTGGATGCGCGTCGGGCTCTCTCGCGCATGCTCGCGGACACTGTGGGCGATCTGGTCCTGGCGAAGTTCACGACGCGAGATGAGTTGAATGATCTGCTGAACGGTCGGCGCAGGTTCCCCGACGCGGAACTCGATATCGACGTGCATCACCTGGCTCGGAACGATCTCGCAAAGATCCTGAAACCCGGGCTGACCGATGCCCAGCACCACCAGATGCCCGCTATCATCCTCCGCAAAAAAGCGCACCAGATGTCGTCGAACCGGAACGGAGCGGAGTTTGAGAGAATCCTGCACAACAAACTGCCGAGGAGGCTCCCCAATAGACCGTACGAGCGTGACGAAGTCCTGCTCAAGCTTGGCCAGGCGTACGCTGAGTTTGGGATGCCAGAGATGATGCCGATCGTCCGCGCATGGGCTGATGCCCCCTAGGAATGAGGATGCGACAGACCGTCACGATTGACATCGATCCTGCCGACGTTGGGTCCGAGTTGATCCGTCGCCTCGCCGAGATCCATCTGGAAGGGCTCCGTTCGACGGGCTGGTGGGGCATACAACTCCCCTTGGATGATCCACGAGTTTCTCGTTGCATCAGAATGTTGGCTGACGTCGGATTCACGCCTTGGACGCAGACGTTTCGCCCCTTTGTCAAGGGCCGAGAGTATTCGATCACCATCGAGCGCCAATACAATGAATCAGACTTGGCGCCTTGCCGCCTGCTCGATCTCTCCACATTTGACTCCGCCGACAGCTACCCTGCGCGGCGCAACGGGCATCTCCGTATCTACCTGCCCGAGAAAGGCGACCAGACACGATTCAACGCCAAGGCCGACATTCAAGGGACCGGCGAAAGCCATCACTACACCCTCATCGTGTCCGATCGCGTGAGAAGGCTGATCGAGGCGCTGAATCTTCGCGAGGTGGGCTTCAAAGCCACGTTCGTGATCCCACCACCCAAGAGTGAAGTAGACAAGCGCGACGAAGAGGCGATGCTGCCGTGGGACGGCTTTGGGGAGCCGTGGTGGGAACTGACGAGCAGCGTGATCCTTCCGCCCATGTCGTCGCGGGCGTTCCTGGTCAGCGCCAAGGGTGAGCGCGTCGTCGATCATTTTTCGGACGGCTGTTACCTGAAAGACGGCATCGACAACCTCGACGCGATCACCTGGCCCGCCGAACCGAAATATCTTGCCAAAGATGTTGATGCGATCGGCGAGTTCGACGTGGCCCACACGTTCGAGTGGTTCGGCCCGAAGGCACCGTACCTCGGGCGACTTGTGATCGTGTCAAGCCGGTTCTTCCAGTTCTGTCGCGAACACAAGTTGAAGACGTACTTCGTCCCCGTCCGCGTCCACGACTGAACGGGCAATCTCACAGTGCGATTTTTCCGAAGCATCGCCATCATCTTCATCCTCTGGTTCGGCGCCGGGCTCTACGCCGGTGGTGTCGGGATGGTCGACGGGGTGTTCCAGATCGGGCGCGGCGGGTGGCACCTGGCGTATCACTACAACGCGATCTCGATGACGGTCCGCCTGTGGCAGGATGGGGAGATCCTGCTGGTCGAGGACGAGCGGAAGATCAATGC
>JAGVLZ010000214.1 GCA_020054055.1 Phycisphaerales bacterium | reverse complement strand
GCATTGATCTTCCGCTCGTCCTCGACCAGCAGGATCTCCCCATCCTGCCACAGGCGGACCGTCATCGAGATCGCGTTGTAGTGATACGCCAGGTGCCACGCGCCGCGACCGAACTGGACCACGCCGTCCACCATCCCGGCGCCCGAGCCGTAGAGGCCGGCGCCGAACCCCGCGATGAGGAACATGGCGATGTGCCGGAGTCGTCGCGCTCAGGAGCAGCGCGATCAGTCGTGGATGCGGACGGGAATCCACCGGCCGATGTCGCCGCCGGCCTTCACGGCTTGGTAGAAGCGCTGCGAGACGATGATGTTGCGATCGAAGCCGATTTTCTCGTGGGTCTTCGCCCAGTCAAAGGGTTCCACGACACGGAGATCGCTGCGCTCATAGTGGAGTTCGGCGGTCCCAATGCGCGGATCGTCCACGTCGATGGGCAGGCAAGGCGGTTCATAGCCGCGGGGCACCGCCTCGCGCGTGAAGAGGTTCTGAATCGTCTGGCGCGGCGAGAGCGGGGGCAGAACCAGTTCCCCGCCGATGATCTCCCACCAAGGCTGTTTCCAGTAGTCCCATGGAAGACGGAGCTTCTTCACGTCGCGCACATCGACAAAGACGGTCTCGCGGAACGACACGTCCTTGAGGCCCGCCCGTTCGAGCGAATGCCTGACCGGGTCGGCGACCAGCATGTCGCAGCCGTTCTCGCCGCCGCTGATCAGTTGGTGCTCGTAGATCGTCGAGTGGATCATGTCGACCTGCACCCGGCCCTGGGCATCCCGGCCGGGCGATTCGACCTCGGGGCCGACGGCGAACCCGAGGTACTCGGCGGCGGCGTAGTCGGAGGCGTCGTATTCGCGTTCGAAGTCCAGAAAGTAAACGAGGTCACCCCGGGCAACCTTCTCTGTTGCAACATGCCGTCGCCAGCCTCGTGATTCTGACAATCGAATCGCCTCGTCGATCAAGTTCAAGTCTGCGACTCGCAATATCGAAAAGCCGTAATCCTTACGATCCTTTTCAGGTAGCAGGCGATTCAGGCTCTCTAGAAGCTCCGGATCGGGGCGATCCGTGGACGGTCCAGAAATCGTTCCGACCACTCTCATGGGGTGAATACCTCCCCTTGGAGCCATTGATCCATCACATCCTTGACCTGACGGAAATCAAACTCGTCTGTCAGAGGGTTCTGCGCGGCGAAGTCGTCGTAGCCCCGCTTCAACTCATCGCGTATCTTCTCCGCCGACCAACTTGAAGGGATCTCGCCGGGTGGCACACGCCGCTTCAGCGCATCATGGAACGTCGCCACTCCCGGGATGTCGCTCGCTCCGAAGTTGTGCGCGGTCCTCGGCATCACGAATCCCGGCATTCTATCCGCCCAGCCTGCGGGCGGATCGGCATCGTTGTGGGTCTTCCGGTACATGATCTTGGCCAGCCTCGACACCGCCGTATGGTGCGTCTCCAGGTCCGGCCCGTCCAAGTTGCCAGCCCACGCCTGACTCATCTTCGTGTAACTGATCTTGTCAAAGTCAATCTGGCCGCTCGGAAGGCGCGGCGGGTTCTCGTACACGTCCTTCATCACCGCGATGGTGGCGGTCCGAAGGGTATCCGCGTCCAGTTTCCGCCCGTTGATCGTGTCGAACTTCGTCAGGGTGCGTTTCCATGCCTCGATCGGGTCTCCCTGAAGGCTGTCGCGCCGGCGAATGCGATCAAAGATGCTGAACACCCGTTCGCAGGGCGCCCGGCCTTCGTTATGCACCCACGCCTCGGCCCCTTCGGGCCCCGCGAAGTATGTATGGAATCCCTCGATCTCCAGGTTGTAGGTCGTGAAACTCCGGGTCGAAGAGTTCCACCCGAGATCGCCGCGACGGGCTGCACCCTCAGTGCGCTGCTCCGACAGACCGCGCCGAACCTCCATATCCACCACCGACGCCGCGCTACCCGACAGCAGCACCAGCTCATCGCCCTCGCGCAGCCGGTGCATTGGAACCCACGCGCCGCACGATCCATCCGCCGCGGCCGCGTTCGCGACGAAGAACGGGTGCTCCGCCGTACCGATGATCGTCTCGTACCGATCGCCGGGGACGCGGTAGGTCAACTCATGCAACCGCTCGGGGTGAGTCACGATGCTCCGAATCACCCGCGCCGGCGCGCGCGCCCCGGCGGGTCCGGGGTGCTCATCGGCGGACCAAACGGCGTCTCCCGGTCGGGCGTCTTCGATCGCGATTGCGCCGCCCGGCGTCGCCACCAGCGTCCCTGCAATGAAGCACATGCGCGTGGTCGCGAGACCCGGAACCGTCTGAGCCACATCTTCCAAACGACTGATGACGCCCGGCGGGATCCCCGGAATACTGTCCAACCGCGACAGCACCCGCGCCATCGTCGCGCTCTTGGCGGCCACCGCGATCCCCCCCGTCGCCGCCGCGAGCACCACGTCGGTCGCCACCTCCCCCGCGATAATCCCGCACACATACCCGGCGTCGTAGTCCTCCATCAGCGCCAGTTCGTCGAGGATGCTCTCGGTCGCCTCCACGATGAACTCCGCGACCAGCCGGTTC
>JAGVLZ010000238.1 GCA_020054055.1 Phycisphaerales bacterium | reverse complement strand
TCTCGGCCCGCCGCCCCCCCCGGGTGCGGGGCCGCGCCCACTCGAACGGCTGCTCGGCGTTCTCCACGAGACCAACCCGAGGATGGCGGAACGCTTCGAGCGCCTCCGCCGCGAAGACCCCGAACAGTTCCAGCGACTCTTCGACGATTTCGCACCACGGCTCGCGCGACTCGCGGAAGAACGCGAGCGATTCCCGGATCGCTGGCCAGACCGCGTGAAGCAACTCCTGCTCCAGCAGCGCGCGGGGGCTCTCTCGCGCGAAATCGCGGACCTGCCGCCTGACAAGCAGGGCGAGCAGGTCGAGAAACTCCGAACCAACCTCGGCGAGCAGTTCGACATCCGCCTGAAGTTCGCGCGGGAAGACCTGGCGCGAAACAAGGAGCAGGCGCAGCGCCTCGAGCGCGAGATCGGCGAGAACTCGGGCGACAAGGCCGCGGCGGTCGAGCGGCACATGCGCGAGATGCTCAAACAGGCGAAGGACCGTCGAGACGCCTCGGAATCCGCCGAGGCTCCCGCGCCGGCCTTCTTCTGATGCGGCTGGGGAGAGCCCATCGTCACGCTCCGAGAACCCGCGCGCCCTCATCGCACGCGATGACAGGTCGGGCCGCGCGCAGCCCATCGCACTCCGATAACCCCGATCAACTTCGAGAAGTTCGCGCCAGATCACACTCGGCGCTTGAATCCGGCAACTTTGGCTTCACACTGTCCGTAGAGCAAACGCATGGCCGCCGCACCTGAGGGCGGCGCGCCACGCAGCACACGGATAGCCGTCCCCACAAGGACACAGGGAGGAAAGAGCATGGACCGCCGATTGATCGTCACGATTATTGTTGCCGTTTGCGCGTCGAGCGCGCTCGCGGAGCCGGTGCAGACCTACACGCGCTCGGGCGAGCCATCGCGCTCCGAAGGATTGCGTTCGCTGCGTCCATTCATCGTCGCGGGCGATCCGCGGCCCGGCCTGCTCATCACGCCGGCCCCATTCCCGAACAACCGCGTCGATTCACCCGACCGCGCCGAGAACGGGCGCATCTGGGCCGCCCGCGTCCCCGTCGGCAATCGCACTCCCATCCGCGAACTCGTCCGAGGACTCCCCGGCGCCGCCTCCTACGGCGCGAGCGCCGAGACGCTCGACGAAGTCGTCTGGGTGCAGCCCGATGAGATCACTACGCCCATCGCGATCAGCCCCTGGCAGCAGGTCGATGGCTTCACGCTGAAACAGATCCAACGTCAGGAGCGCTTCCTCGGCAAGACGGTGGACAGCCCGGACTCCGCGCGCCTGCTCGATGAACTCCGCCAGGCGCAGCACCAGTGGCTCGAAGAGCAAGGGTACATCCTCAGTGTCCGCACGCACATGAACCCTGCCGCACGCCAACGCGCCGAGCGCAATGCTGTCGGACCCGCAACACAGCCCACTTCGATCAAGCCCCGCGGCGTGATCCGCGTCCAGCCCAGCGGCGTCGAGAAGATCGCCGATGCCTCGAACTAAGCGCCCCGATAATGGCAGCGGCTCGTGCACGTCTCATGCACGATCACCTCGACCAGGATCGGCATCCGCGGCTTGATGCGCTCCCAGACCCAGCGCGCGAGCACCTCGCTCGTCGGGTTCTCCAGCCCCTTGATCTCGTTGAGGACGAAGTGGTCCAGTTGCTTCTGCACGGGATCGATGACCTTGCGGATCTCGCCGAAGTCGATCAGGTAGCCCTTCTCGGGCGGCACATCCCCCTCGACAACGATCTCGACCATGAACGAATGGCCGTGCATCCGCCGACACTTGTGCCCCTCTGGGAACGTCGGGAGCCAGTGTGCCGATTCGAAGCCGAAGGATTTGACGAGGCGGACGTTCATGCGGTGACTCGTGGCAGGATACACAAGACCGAGCAATCACCACGGAGTCGCGGAGAGCACGGAGAAGAGAACAAATCCGGTCACAGATGGCACGCAACGCCGTGAACTCGGGGAGATCGAAATAGGTCAAACGTGATGGATTCGTCGAGGCTTTCGCCGCAAAGCGGCGTGCGCGTGTTGCCAGACCCCGCCGTCCTCGGCGCGGGTCTGGACAGGCATGCTTTTCAGCCTCTGGTGCCCTGAAGGGGCACGCGAATCATCCGAAAACAGATGCACCAGTTCACGGCGTTGCGTGCCACCTGTGCCAAGGCATTGTGTCTTCTCCGCGCCCTCCGCGCCTCCGCGGTGAAAAAACTGAATCAAAGCAGCGAATGAGCATCGAGATTGGACCGCTCCACGATCTGCTCGACATCGTCGTCGTCGATCCAGGGGAGCGACGCGATTTTTTCGCGGAGTTGCGCGGGAAAGGGCTTGCCCTTCACCTCGTGCGGCGGTCGGCTCTTCCAGTAGCGGTGCATCCAGAGGAACTGCTCCGGCGCTCGGCGGACCATCTGCTCGAAGGCGTGCTTGTACCGCGCGGTGATGTAGAAGAGCGGGTCGGGCTGGTCCGCCCAGTCGTCGGGGCCGAAGAGGTCGATCACGTCCACGCGGTAGCGGAACATCTGCGATTCGCGAGCCTCGTGCGACGGGG
>JAGVLZ010000061.1 GCA_020054055.1 Phycisphaerales bacterium | reverse complement strand
GGGCCTGATGGCGACCGTGGGCGCACGGCTGCAAGGCGCGGCGCTGGTCATCGGCGTCGAGTCGGTCCCCAACCGCATGGCGCTCGCGAAGAAGTACGGCTGCGATGTCGTCATCGACTTTTCCAAGGAAGACGCCGTGGACGCGATCATGCGGTTGACCGGCGGCAAGGGGGTGGACACGGCCATTGAGGCGCTCGGCTCATCGAAGACCTTCGCGGCGTGCGTCAAGGCGACGCGGCCGGGCGGGACGATCTCCAACCTCGGTTACCACGGCGGCGAGGAAGAGTCCGTGCCGATCCCGCGCAAGGAATGGGGCGTGGGCATGGGCGACAAGACCATCCGCACCGGCCTGTGCCCCGGCGGCTCGGAGCGGATGGGCCGACTCATGCGCCTCATCGCCGCCGGCCGCGTCGATCCGCTGGCCATGACTACGCACCGCTTCAAGTTCGCCGAGATCGAGAAGGCGTTCGGGATGATGCAGACCAAGAAAGACGGCATGCTCAAGCCGCTTGTCACGTTTGATTGAACGGGCAAGGTTTCCATTGCGGCGATTGGGGAAACTTCCGCGCAGAGTTGGCGAGGCACGCGGGAGACAATGCCCATGTCGGCTCACCGATTCGCCGCGTTCGTAGCGGAGCGGCGGGTTCTCACCAAGGAGCTTCGCATGACCAGTCGAATCCGCCGTCCTTTCCTGTTCACCGCCCTCGCCGCCTCCGGCCTTGCCCTGGTCGCCTGCCAGACCGACAAGCACGGCATGGTCGAGCCCAAACCGGGGGAGGTGGCGGTCTGGTCGAAGTGCTACGACCAGATCCGGAAGGTCCGAAGCACGGGTGGCCCGCGCGCCGGTCTGGCCACGAACCGGACCATCACAACGCATCGGTGCGAGGAGTGCAGGACCGAGATGTCCATTTACACCGAGAACGGCGTGCTCATGGTCAAGTGCGCGACATGCGCCCCGGAAGGCGTGCGGTGTGACAGGTGCCTGCCGCGAAACGAGGGATGACCCGCGACTGCCAAGGGCGAAGACCGTTGGAGCAGACGACTACCGATGCTCGAAGCCACCGTCAACCTCACAGCCCGTGCGATCGAACTCGTCGCCGCGCTCTTCATCGCCGGCTCGGTCGCGATGGTACTCTTCGACTTGGGCAGCGCGTTCGTGCGTCGCGGCCTCGCGGAGCGCACGACCGATGCCCGCCTTCGGCTCGCCGAACGGCTCGTGCTCTCGATCGAGTTCCTGATCGCCGCGGATATACTCAAGACCATCGTGACACCGACACTGGAGGGCATCGGGCTGGTCGCCGGCGTGATCGTGATCCGCACCGTGCTCAGCCTGAGCATCGCCTACGAACTGCGTCGGGCTTCGACACCGACGCGGACGCCGTGCCCGGGCACGATGCCCGCGCCCAACCGCCATGTTGCAGGAGAAACGTGCCCGTGAAACCACTCCGCGTCGTGTGCCTGTCCGTCTTTGCGTCGTCAGCGATCCTCGGCGGGGCGACGGGCTGCGTCTCCGTCACGCCCGACGCACGGTTCCCCGATGTGCAGCGTCAGATCGACGATCGGTTCGGGCCCGCGATGACGAGAGTTCATTGGCGGCTTGGAACTCAAGAGGACTTGCAGGTCGATGCCTTCGTGAACGACCTGCTCGCACGACCGCTCACGCCGGAGTCGGCTGTTCAAGTGGCCCTGCTCCGCAGCCGGGATCTCCAGGCTGTGTACGAGGACCTCGGCGTCGCCCAAGCCGACCTCGTCCACGCGGGGCTGCTCAAGAACCCCGACCTCGCCGGATTCTTCCGCTTCCCCGACAGCGGCCCCTCGGGAGTCAACTGGAATGTCGGGCTGGACTTCTGGCTGGACATCTTCCTTGTGCCGCTTCGTAAGAGAATCGCCGGGGCCGAGTTGGACGGCGCGCTCCTCCGCGTCACCGACGCGGTGCTCGACAAGGCCACGCAGGTTCGCCGGGCCTACTTCCAATACCTCGCCGACCAACAAGTGCTCACGCAGCAGCGCACGCTCGCCGAGTTTGCCGAAGTCGCGGCCGAACTGTCGAAACGTCAGCAGGCCCAGGGACACATCGCCAATCTTGATTTCGCCACCGATCAGGCCGCCGCCGAGGAGGCCGGATTGAACCTGGACCGTGCCGAGGCCGCGGTGCGCAACAGCCGCGAGACGCTCCGCCGCTTGCTCGAACTGACCGACTCGGACATTCCGTGGACCATCGACGAATCGCTCGCGGCCATCCCCTCCGGCGACCTTGATGCAGAGGCGCTGGTCGCCACGTCCCTCGACAAGCGCGTGGACCTCGCCCTGCTGGGCCGGGAGATCGAGTTGCAGCGCCTGGGGCTCGACTTGGACCAGAAGTGGTTCCTGGCCAAGGGCAGCGTCGGTATCGAGACCGAGCGGAGCAGCGACGGCATTCAGGGCACGGGCCCGCACTTCAACGTGGAACTCCCGATCTTCCACCAGCACCAGGCCGCCTATGCCCGGCGTGAGGCCCAGATCCGGCAAGCGGAGCAGCGGCTCGCGGGCCAGCGCGGC
>JAGVLZ010000275.1 GCA_020054055.1 Phycisphaerales bacterium | reverse complement strand
GAGCACGCTCCCGCCATCAGAGTCCGATTTCGGATACACCCGCAGCAGCAGCGAGCCATCCGTCCCGATCATCAACTCGCGCAGCGCACTGGGCAACATGTCGGGCGTCGCGGGTGTCGCCGTGCGAAGCCCCGCGATCCTCGTCAGCAGCCCGAGCCGATCCGTGTGATACCCCGCCATCGCCCGGTCCGCCTCGTCATCGCTCAGCCGCGATACCGCGAGCGCCGCCGCCGCGAGCGCTGCGTCCTTTTCCTTCCATCGATCCGCGACCGCCGAAGCGGCCGAGCGCAACCCCTCGATCTGCGTCGCGCTCGGAGGCTGGGCATCATCCCGCGCCAGCGCGAGAATCGACGAAACATCCGGCAGCCGAGCCAGGATCATCTGCTTTTCTTTCGTCTCATTCTCCGGCTGGATCAGCATCCCGACCCCGGCAACCTCGCTCACCGTGCCCAGCGAGCGCAGGCGGCCGGTCACTCCGCGTGCCTCCTCCATGTCCCGCACCATCACCACCGCGTGCCACACGCTCTTTTCATCGTCCGCTTCGAGCCTCTTCTGCCAGACCACGCTCTCCGTGCTGGTGGGCATGAGTTTCTGAAGGTCCGTGTCGTACCGCGTCCCCGCCGCGAGCCACCCCACGCCGACGAACACCGCCCCCGCCAGCGCCAGCACCGGCGCCGGGTACCGATGGAACGCGACCCCGAGCGAGCCCATGAAGGGGCGCGACACGCCGCCATCGTGCGAGCGCAGCCGATCCTCAGGCCGGGGCATGAGCATGAACATCGCCGGCAGGCAGCACATGATCGCGATCGTGCATAAGACGATCCCCCCCGCCGAGATGATCCCCATCTCCGCCACGCCGCTGAAGGACGTGAGCGCCATCGCCGCGCTCGCCGCCGCCACCGTGAACGACGCCGTCAAGATCCCCGGCCCCACCCCGCGAAACGCCTGCGCGATCGCATCGCCCAGGTGGTCGTGGTCCGCGTGAACCAGTTCCAGCCGCGCGATCAGGTGAATCGCCACGTCGATCCCCAGCCCCAGCAACATGGATGCAAAGGTCACCGACAGAAGTTGCAGATGCCCGACCGCCAGCGTCGCCCACGCGAATGACCACGCCATCCCGATCAGCAGGCTGACCACCGCGAAGATCGGCACGACCACCCCGCGGTACGCGACCAGCATCAACACCCCGATGAGCGCGAGCGAGATTCCCGATGCCGTGGCTGCGTCCCGCATCGACAGCGCCGTCTCGTCCGATTCCAGCACGGGCACGCCGGTCACGCCGGCCTCAACCGACGCGAACTTCTCATGCTGAGATCTCAAATCCGAGACCTCAGACCTCAGATGCTTGATCGCGCCCCCCCGATGATTCACCCCCGCCTCCGCCCCTCCATCCTCGATCGCCGCTGCCCCCGGCTCACGGAGCGAAACCAGGATCGTCGCCAGCCTCCCGGTCGAAGTGACCAAGCGCTCCACGCCGTTCGCCGATTCCATCCCGAGCACGGACCCGCCCGCGCGCCCTCCTGTGCCGACAGCGTGTACGCGCTCCAGCAGTCCGCGCAATCCCTCGCGCTGCGCTTCGCCCAGAGATGTCCCGCCAAGTTGTGAGAGTCCGATCAAGCCGTCGAGCGTCGGAGCCGTCAGCACCGGCGCGGCCTGCGTCAGTTGATCCACGACCTCTTTCACGCGATCCGTCGGCTGCGTCAGGATCAAGGAGAGCGGTGCCTCCCCGTGCGGGAACCCCGCCGTCACCGCCGCGAAGCGATCGCTCGCTTTCAACCTCGCTTCGAGCGCGGCGATGAACGCCTCGCCCGCCGCACGCGACGCGCCCGTCTCGCCCAGATCGACCACCACCGCGACGTCGTCCCACCGCGGGAACTTCTCTCGATACTCGGCGTACCGCTGCTGCCAGCCAAGCGAGGGATCGATCAGGTCGCTCCGATCGCTCTTGAACTTCAGCCCGCCCAGCGTCACCACGATCGACACCGCGCACAGCACCGCCGCGACGAGCAACGTCGCCACCGGACGGCGGGTAACGAAGTTCGCCCATGCGGTCAGCCAGCGGTCACGAAGGGTCCATCCGTTGTGCAATCCCGTCCATTGTTACTGAAATGGGTGCGGGGTCGCGTTGGTGATCTGTTTGGTGGCGGAATTGGCATCCGCTACAGCACAAGCCACAACCCCAACCACATCACCGCCGCGGCGTACAGCCCCGCCACCAGGTCATCCGCCAGCACCCCCCAGCCCGCCGGTAGCGATTCGAGCCGTCGCGCGGGCCAGGGCTTGATGATGTCGAAGATCCGAAAAAATAGAAACGCGCTGCCGCACATCAGCGCGGCCCGAATGAATCCGGTCATCGGTTCCGTTCCCGCGTACGCCGACAGCGGAATCACGAAGAGCGGCACGCACTGCCCCGCCGTCTCGTCGATCACCACCTCACCCGCGTCCTTGCGCCCGAACCGCTCCTCCGCATACTCGCCGTACATCACGCAGAGCACGCACGAAACAAGCAGCACAACGCCGAGCACGATGTTGACCGTCACCGCCCCCGCATCGAACAACATCAGCACAATCACAAGCCCCACCGGCGGCATCGACCCCCACGTCCCCGGCGCGGGACGCAGGAACCCCAGCCCCATCGACGTGAGCGCCAGCGTCCGCGCGTTCAGCGGGAAGAGCGGCGCGCGAAGTTTGTTCTTCTTGGCGTCAAGCAAGGCCAACCAGTGCTAAGGCGTCAACGGCGGATCGCTCGCGCGGATCAACTGCCGCGCCCGCACAAGATACGGCACCACGGAAACCACCGTGATCGCCACCGTCGTCCACACCACCACCCGCAGCATCAGGTTGATCCAGTCCGGCATCGGAGGCCGCGGCAGGTCGTACGGACTCGAAGCCGTCAGCCGCGACCCCAGCGCCACCAATCCCAGCACCGTTGGCACCGCCACCGACTGCGCAATCATCTTCGCCTTCCCCGAAAAGGACGCGGAAAAGTCGATCCCGCGCGATTCCAGCATCGCCCGGATGCTGGTCACGATCAGTTCGCGCAGCAGGATCACGACCACCATCCACGCGTCCACCGCCGTCGCCTGCACCGGGCGGATGATCCCCGATCGCGTCTGCACTGTGGTCAGAAACGCCGGCCCCGCCAAGTAAATGAACGCCCCGATGATCAGGATCTTGTCCGCGACGGGGTCCATGATCCGCCCGAAAACCGACACCGCGTTCCACCTTCTCGCCAGCCAACCGTCAAGCGCATCGGTCAGCGCTCCAAGCACGAACAATCCCGCCGCCGCCGAGAGCCACCACTCATCGTGAATCGGCCGCCGCGCAAGTTCCAGCGAAAGAAAGAACGCCGCGGCCAGCACAAGCCGCGACACCGTCAGCAGGTTCGGCAACGACGCAAGCCAGGGCGACACCCTGGCTCCCGCCGGGCCACCGGATCGAGTTGGAGCGATCACCGTACTCATCCGGGCCTCCCCACATCCGCATCTCGGAGCGCACACGATACCCGGCATGGGCGTCATGTGAAGATTGTCTGGATTGCGCTCCTTGCGGGGGATTCTCTTGACTTCCTTGAATCCCGGGGTAGGTTTCATGCGCAAGGGAGGCCGTGGGGCCGGGAGTTCGGGAATGCCGATGAGCCGCGTAAGAATGGTGTTGGTGTGCCTCGCGGTGGCCGCG